>JAGLWW010000018.1 GCA_023133195.1 Candidatus Aenigmatarchaeota archaeon | reverse complement strand
ACATAGAATATATGCTATTTACGTAGTTTTATTCTTTTGTATCATAGTATTTAAGCCTTACTGTATGGCCAAAATGGTGGACCCGGAGAGATTTTCACCCCCTAGCGTTTTACGTGCACGCTTTTCTAAAGGGTGCTTTGAACTCTCGACCTCCGGCATTTACGCCTATACGCTTAGCGGCCTTATAAGACCGGCGCTCTAATTGCCCGAACCCCTTCTCTTTACACAGTTTACCTCGAAGTTTTCTTTCCCCGAGGGCTTTCTTTTGTGAAAAGAAAGGACTCCACCAAGCTGAGCTACGAGTCCACTTCAATAATTAAGGAACGGAAAGAATATATAAATATTAGGCGGCTCGATATTTCTGGAACAGGTTTATTTCCTCTTTTTTAATTGTCTTTCCTGTCTGCGAGTCTATTCTAACGTTCACTATGGAACCGACTTTTGTTATGAAAGAGATGTTCCAGAACTCCTTTTCCTTCTTCTGGAAAGAAATGAGTATCTTGGTAAATGGTTTCCCATATGACTTAAACTCCTTTCTGGCCTTTTCAAGAGCTTTCTGGCTATCCACCTTTATTTTTGATTCATCCGGATTGTAAACTCGTTTGTGCAGTGGTTTGTCCGTAATTCCGGTCTCCACAAAATTTTCCGAGACCAAAACAGAAGTTATATTATCTGTTTCCGGATTATAGAAGCTAATGTTCCATTTCTCTATTTTTTCATTAGATTTTAGTGTTATAAAGCCGGAACAGAAGAAACCCCCTTTCTTTAGAATTTCCCTTACTTCATCTTTTTTCTTCGCCCTTTCAATTGCATCCTTGATTTTCATTTTAACCAAAATAACTTTGTTTTTCCTGCCTTTTCCTGTAAGATTTCCAAGCATTTTCCATGTTTTTACAAAGTTCTACCAAATGATTCTTAATTTCCTTTGTCCAAATATTATAACTTTCCCTTATGAAATCATTACAATCTTTTTCTCTCGTATCAAAATAAATTTTTCTGTATTTCCATTTCAATTCCATGAGTTTTTTGTATGCGTTGAACAGGTTTTTGTTCATAAATTTTGATTCATACAACTGGGATTGGCTGGAACTCTCCTTTATAAAAAGTATATTTTCCATTACTTGTCTTGCATAGATTATGGATTCCTCTATTCCCTTTATTATATCAAAGTAAAAGTCTTCAGAATCTTTGCTTAATTTGAAAGCGAAAACCCTTTCCAAATTCTCAAGCTTGGGAAGTTTGTATTTTTTTGCAATTTCCGCGTATTTTTTCCTTGAATCCATAGTAACCAATATAAATTTGATATCAACAATTTAAAAAGGTTAGTTAATCGGCAAGCAAAATTTACTTGTCTTCGTAGTTTGGGCCGGTGGTCTAGAAGCCTTTCTCTTTTGTAAAAGAGAAACCCTTCAGGGAAAGAGAAAACTCTTTGACTGGACAATGGCTATGACGCCACCTTGACGAAACTTTGGAATTTCATTCCAAATTTTGAAATTCCATTTCAAAATGGTGGATATCCCCGGTTCGAGTCCGGGCGGGCCCACCAACAAATCCCTTTCTTTTCAAAAAAGAAAGGTCTTTGTAAACCCCAAAGAAAACGATATACAAAATATCAATAATCTGACAAACATTTCTGCCTGAACTTGTAGTACTCTATTTTTGGTTTCTTGCCTGGTGGTAAAATCTTTCCGTAGACCCCGCCGCCACCTGGTATATATTGAATTCTGTTTTCCCTGAACGCCTTAATCATCTCCGCAACTTTGGCATCCGCTTTCTGTAATTCTTTAAAATCTGTTTCCAAGAGTATTTTTATCTCGTTTCCGAATTCTTTCACGAATTCCTCCCACTTTGCCTGGACCTTTATTGAATAAACATTTTTTACACCCAGAGACAAAGAGATTATCTCGCTTAATGGTATTGTGTGAACGTAAGAAGGTCTGTGCTCCGGGTGTTTTCCCTCCTCCAAATCCGCAAGTTCGTTAATCCTGTTATCTACGCCTTTCTTTATGGGCTTGCCGCAGTTAGGGCATTTCCAGTTGTATCTGCCCGCATCTTCCGGCTCAAAGAACAATAAACAGCTTATGCATCTTGTCTTGTGATATTTCCCTTCCTTTGGATTCAAACCCGTGTTCAGAATCACTTTTCTTCCGTTCTCCCTTTTCAAAGACTTTTCTATTTCCTTAAAACTTATTTCCTTTACTCTCAAACGGTTAAACTCACGTCCCATCTTATTGGGCCAGGGGCTGTGGGCGTCGCTGTTGCTCAGGAACGTCAGGCGGTGCAAGTCTTTTATGCGGTCGGCCATATCTGTGTCTGCGGAAAGACCGAGTTCCAAAAAATATATTCTCTTGTCATACTTTCCGTAACATTCTTTTAGTGAATTGTATTCCTTGAACAACGCAGTCCATGGGGTAAAGGCATGTGCCGGTCCTATCAAGCATCCGGATTCTATGCATATTTCCGCGATTTCCTCCCCGTTTAGGTGGACGCGAGGCCTTCCGTCTGTGTCCAAATTTAAAACGTGTCTTTTGAATTTTTCTATAAGTTCCTCTACTTTTGAAAAACTTGGCACGAGAATAATGTGGTGAACTCTTTTGTTGTCCTCGACTTCCGTCTGGAGTATGAATTTTGTCCCGTTTGGATGTTCCAAAATCCCCTCTGTACCAGACTTCAGGTCCCTTTTTACAAGCTCCAACCATCTCCCGTTTAAGATGTCTCCAGTCCCCACCAGACCCAGTCCTTTCAACGGTGCCTGTTCCCCTATGACTCTTGGAATCATGTTCTTGCTTACGCCACCTGAATACAATCCGTGAAGGTGCAAATCCGCGTTTACTTCTACATAATCCATAAAATCACTATACTAACCACTAGATTATTAAAAATAAGAAAAGAAATGGGGGGGTTATTCTCCTGTAACTGTCACAGATGTTGAAAAGTCTTCAAAGTAATTGTAGTCTATTTCTATTGTTATTGGTATGTTTTTAGTTGCTATGAAATCACTTACATTAAGTTCGCAAGAGTAAACTGCTGTTTTGCCTCTTCTCATTTCAATGGCTTCTCCACTTATATAAGCGTCACAATCTACTGCACCTGCAATTCCATCAGCTGTTAATATTGTCATTTCAATTTTGTCCAAATCATCTGTATTTACTTGCATATTTGTAGTACTAGCACTATGGTTATATACAGTTCCTTTGCCCAGTAAGTCAATGTTTATTCTAAAATCTATGGTATCTTCGTCAGCATCGTCTATTATTACCGGTGATTGTGCTGCGATGCTAACTGCAAGAGGTCCTTTGCTTACGTCTGTAGTTACTGGCGGTATATTTAACTGGTTTCTTTCTTTTAGTCTCTTGTATTCGTCTTTTTTCAATGCCGGTATAATTGTTGATGCAGTGGTCTTATATTTGTACATTAATCTGACTTTAGGAGTGTATGTGTAAACAACTCCTTCTGGCAAATCTGATGGTGCTGTTACATCAAAAACCCCGTCATAGATGTCTCCTGGAAGTCCTGCTAGTTCGTCCGGTGCTGACAACGTTCCTATGCCTAAAACTTTACCAGTTTCATGCCAGTCATAGAGATGAGCATTTGTGCTCGTAGCATCAGAACCGCCGTTATTCTGAACTTCAAAATACAAATCAAAATTGTCTCCGGTTTCAATATCAGAAAAATCCGGTTCGTATGTTTCCACTATAACTCCGTAGCCTGTACCGATTGTCTCGCCTTTGCCAAGTATTCCTTCCAGACATCCGCTGGAAAACATAACAGCTGCAACCAAGACCAATACTAAAGCTTTTTTCATGAATTATTCCTCCTTATTTAGGTTTTACCTTAATATTAATAGTTTTGTAATAGTCATATATATAATTTGCATTAACCTTGAATTGTCTTATATCTCTTATATTTACATCATTGACCTTGAATTTGCATGTAAGTTTCTTTGTTTTCTTGTTGTAGAATTTTGTGTCATATCTCAAAAGCAGTTTACCTTCTTCCGGATTGCTTAAATCACTGCTCTCTTGGTAGGTAATTATATCGCTGGGATAATATATCACCAAATCTCTTGCGTTTATTTGTTTTACAGTGCCTGTACCCATATCACTTAATGTGACGTAAAGATAGAGTTCCAACCCTTCAAAAAGTGGCTGATCTTTTGAAATGGATAAATCTATTTCTACCGGTGATTTTGTCTTGTAATAAAAAAGGTTGATTTCTTCATCCAGCTTGCCCTCCCTTTCCAGTCTAGTGTACTCATCTTCCGACATGGCAACTATATCATACATGGCATAAGAATTTGAATTGTAAGATAATTTGTATCTCAGCACTTGGTTAATATTACTATGCACCTCCGTATGTCCTGAATCCAATTTCCAGCTCCAGCTCTCTATCTCGCCCTCCTCTAATTCATCTATGAATTTTGAACTTTCAGAAGCAGTAAATCCTCCCAAGTCAGTAATCTCTGCATTTATACTTTTGAGCGTGGTGTTGCCTGTGTTGTATATGTCAAAAAACAGAGTCGTGCTCTTGCCCTCGTAAATCTCTGATGGAATCACTTCTGTTTCAATTCTTAAGTTTTCTGATGTTGTGTAAAGAGGATCTCCGGGACCAATGTCAAGCCCGAAAATAGAAAATGTGGATTCCCCTTCAACACATCCGGAGATAAATACAATCAAAACCATGGCCAGAATATAAGCATGTTTATTCATATTAAAAATATAGAAAAAGATGTTTTTAAAGGTTTTATGGTCTTTCAGTTCCATATGGTTCTACGCATCCGCAGGCAGAAGCTACTGTTTCCCAGTTTGTTGCGCAGTCGTAGGTCGATTGTTTTGTCATATCTCGATATGCAGTACATATACTACCTGCATTACCTCCAAGGTTAGCTTCAGCACAGTTTGAACTGCTCCATTGCAAACAGGCTGCATCAAACTTTTGTTTCAATGAAGATTCCGTTGCTGTCGGGCTGAATGCACCCATGAACCATGCTACTGCTGCTAACAGAACTATTATTGCCACTGCAAGCATGACCAAAGTGTTTATTGGTATCGAAACTCCTTTTTTCATGTAAATCTCCTCTTTATTATTTTATTGATGTTATTTAAATAGTTTATGAAGACGAAACTGGTACTTTTACGTCCCAGAAATTATTGTATTCACTTTTTTCTTCTACGTCATCCGGTTCGTCTATATGTGCAAAAATCATGTGGTCTCCGGGTTCATCAAAAGTCATTTTAAAACTCTCTTGGTAAGTACTACCTGCCTCTAAAGTTGTTCCTACATCTATATATGTTGGGATTCTTGGATCTTCAAAATATGCCAGCTTAATTCCGCCTTCGTATACTGCATCCAATTCACCAGAATTTTGAAATGGAACCCAAAAAGTTACCTCTTCTCCTACTACTGGATTATCAGGACTGAATCTGAACTGGTCTCTCAAAATTACCAAATCAGGAGCATCTGATGTTTCTTCGTCACCGCTGTCGCCATCTCCATCACCACTATCTCCGTTTCCTCCATTACCCCCATCTCCACCGTTGCTGCCTTCATCATCGCCTGTGGTGTAGGTCGGTTTGATGGTCACGTCTTTTTCCTCATAGAGAGGGTATTCATAGCCCTTTATGTAAGCCCTTACGTTATAAGTTTTTATGTCTTCTATGCTACCAATAAAACTCAAATCACATCTTATTGGAGGCGATTCTCCTTTTATCAGCGGAATTTTGCCTATTGAATTGGTTACCTCACCGTCGCTCCAGCTCATCCAACTTGTTGGATGGCAGGAAATTATCTCGAAAGCATTCGGGAACTGTACTTCCAGACCATCAACTGGAACACTTTCATACATTCCGCTTCCCGTATCATATATCTTTATTATGACGGGGATAATCAGATTTTCGTCAACCGGCTGACTTGTCTCAAAATCCACGCTTATTTTTATGGGACCTCTTGACTGCGTCTGGACAGGAGATACTGATAATGTTTCTCCGGCTCTGCTTGCATCAACTAACCTGTCTCTTGCCACAATTGAAATGTCTGAAGTCGTATGCGCATCAAATTCATACACTACCTTGAACCTTATGGGACATATTCCCTCCATTCTCCCGAGTTCTGTATTGGTCGGCGCTTTAAAACTCCATTGAACTATTTCAGCACCTCCTCCGGGGTAAATCGTTGCTGCTAGATTTACTTCAGGGTTTTCTCCAATACCATATATTTCATCGGGCTCCGGAGAAATAGTAGTTTCTCCATCTGCCTCCATAGGCCTACACCTTCCCCAGTCATATGCTATAACATGGACATTTTCTGCCTCTCTTGCACCTTCCTGTGTCTCACCTATGTTGACTACCTGAAAAGTTAAAGTAAAAGTGGAATCTACACTGGAACTGGCAGTTATTGGAGGGTTGGGAATTACCAGAATATCCCTTACAAGCAAAACGTCTTTTGGAGCCACTATAGTCTCTCCCCCTCCAGTAAGGGAACTAAATATTGACTGGAAACCGCCTCCTTCAACGCAACCAGAAATAAAAACAACTGGAGCTAAAAGAAAAACTACACCTAAAACTGCTAAAATTCCTTTTAAAGCCATTACATCACCTTTAGTTTTTGATTTTACGAATATAAAAAATTATGGACTCTCCTTGCAGGCACATATCACACCCTGGCAATCACAGCCATGTAGACATTCGTAGTAATCATATTCAGTGTACCAATTATCTACAATATCATTATATTTACAGTAAGCTTCTACAACCCAATCTCCTGGTTCAGTCTTGCGTGCTCCACCATCACTATCTGCACAATTATCATTTTTAGCACTTCCCATGAAACCAGGCTTGTTGGCCCATGAAGCTTCAAAGTAATTTAAACCGCCATCATAATCATGGCATCCTTCTACTTCGTATTCACCACCATTACATCGACCTGCATCAAGCCCACCTAAACAGTTATTTGGACAAACGTAGTTGAAACTTGAAGCCGTGTCACCACTACAGTACCATTCTGATACCGTTCCCGTGTCGGAGTCACATTCATCGGTGTAGTCTCCGTTAGAATCGGTTGTGGTTCCTTCGGTGAAGTAGTTTAAACCACCATCATCGTCTGTACACGCACCAGAGCCACCGCCTCCGTTTCCGGAGCCACCGCCATCACCGGTTGTATCTTCCAAGAATTCAACCTGTATTTTCCTTTCGTTTCCATGTGTGTAAGTGTAAGTAACCTCTCCTATGATTGAAAAAGTCTTCTGCTCAACTTCTATGTTCGGTACTTTTGATGTGCATGTCGCTTTTGCATCTTCTATGGTTTTTACTGGTTCTGGTCCATCTGGGCAAATTTCATTAGTCCTACCGTAAAAAGTTTCATAGTCTTCACAATTGTCCAAATGTTTTTCCAATCCCTTTAACTCTAAATCTTCTTGTTCTGCTGGCTTTGCCCCAGGAGTGCAATACATGTTAGTTTCTCCTGTGTCAACATAAAGGTCATTTATATCCACTCTGACTGAACTGTGGTCTATCTCTTTTATACTTCCTGGTCCCTGGTTATTCAAGTAAAGTAAAACAGGTACTCCCTCGAGATCGTCTCTCACAGGCATTTCATTCCTCATAAGAGCAAGTCCCATTCTTACAGGACCTCCCGTATCCTCTGTTATCTGTTCAGACCTTCTCAGTTCGTTGTTCTTGGAAAGTTTCAAATAATATTCTTCATCCATTACCATCACGTCTACCTGACCCGTTAAAGTCAAATCATATTCAATGTCTGCTCCCACGGATATGTAGTTTCCTCCGTATATAGTTGTGATGTCATAAGTGAGCACGAATTCTCTCAACTCACCTGAAATTAATTTTGGTATAATACAAGGATCTTGGCATCTGATTTCTACAGTGCCTGCAGATTCTTCCTCAGCTGTACCTTGTGCGTAAACAGGGTTTTTTGGCATTATCTTTATGTTTTCGGCATCTTCTTTTCCCTTGTTTTCAACCGTAACTATAACTATTACCTCATCTGTAAATTCATCTATCGTTCCAGTTCCAATAGAGTCCACTCTCGTGACTTCGACAGACCTAATGCTCTCTTTTGTAGACGTCTGTGGTGTAAAGTCCACATAACACTGCTGTGGATTTATCAGGCAGGAATAACCCTGTCCTAAAGTTCCCAATGGTGATTGTATGTTTTCAAACAATGGTCCGAAAGTGTTGTCTATGCTGTAATCTATCTGTGGCCACCAGTCACCAAACACAGCCTCGCCCATAATATCGGGATACGCGAATGTGGTTGTCATCATAGCCACCATGAGTATAGGTATTCCTATAAATGTTTTGGCTTTGTCCATCGGCACAGACGTTAGTATTCCAATTCCGACCACCATGCAGAACATAATTAACATTACCGTATTTGACATCAAAGCAACTGCTCCGGCTGCTAAACCAATTCCGCCAGAAATACCAAGCAACATCCCGTTATAGTTTCTGCCAAGTTTCAGACCTATTAAAATAGAAAATATGCCCATGCCAGCTCCAAGAGCTATTGTAGTAAGCGTGCCAATGCTTACAGCAAGCTCAGCCGAGCCAACAAATCCAAGTACAACCGAGACCGCATATATAACTATGATAATCATAATGAAATACATCATAAACTTGAAAATAATACTGGATTTACCAAAACCAGGAAGTTTTTTCGCTAAACCTTCTGCAAGCTTTTCTCCTGCCTTATTAAAGGTTTCCAACATCTTTGATGCAGAATCACTCCTGTTTTTTGTAACAACATCCGGAACTGTGAAAAAGAAGCCAAATGCAATAGCAACCAGAGATATATACAATGCTGGAGCTTTGCCTGCCATATCAAAGAATACATAAGCAAAAGTAACTATCATCAAAATTCCTAAAATCATTTTAAGGACGGAGAGCCCTACTTCCTCATCTGTTGAAATAGCTCCGCTTGGAGAACTCATGATTGCAAATGAAAGCACGAACAAAGGTATGAATTTAAGAAGCGGTGCCGGACCAAATATTATAAGTGTTCCTAAAGCAATGAATATGAAGCCCATTGTTCTAAAAACAGCCCTTATATAACCCATATAATCCGATATGCCACCTGCTAGTTTTTCCACATCCTTTTCTAATTGTTCCCTTTTAACTTCTTTTTTGAACCCTTCAGTATCTTCTGCATCCTGCGGACTTTCTCCGGTTTTCTCCTCTTTTCTTTTCCTTCTTTTATCTCTATAACCACTGACCCTATCTTTTATTTTACTTCCTAAACCCATATTATCACTTTTAAATCTTACTTAAACCCAGGAAAATTATACCAAGACCGATAAACATTGTACCTAACATGCCGAAACTAGAACCGAAAATGATTGGTATAGAAAGTCCTATAAGCGTTGAAATAAGAATTACTGTAATAGATGAATGGAAAATTGTGGAGAATGCTCCAATTCCTGTTTCCTTTGATGGAATAAATGCATAGGCGTCTTCATTCCTATAACCGCAATGAGGACACGTGTATAATTTAGTTTTATCATCGAAAAATATACCCTTTCTATGGCATATGGGACATACCCCCTTTTCAAATATTTTACCGGCACCACTCTCTTTTTTTCCTTTTCCTTTCTTTTCTTCTGGTTTTTTTAATGGTTCTTCCTTAATCAGACCTTCTTTTTCCAATCTTTCGTGAAAATCCCCATAAGTTGTATACAATTCTTCCTGAGAAGGCTTGTTTATATTCCTTTTAACGTCTCTAAGAAATCTTTTCTTTTCTGCCTCCTCGATACCTTTCTCTTCTCTCTTTAACCAAGAACCAAAACCTTTAGCTACTTCTCCTTCCGAAGGCCCTTTCGGCTCTTTGCGCTCCATTCTTTTGAACCAAGGGCCTGATCTTTTATAACTTTGTGTTTCAGAAATGGTTTTTCTAGGTACCCGTGGTGCTCTAAGAATCTTTGTTGCCGCTACATCTTCCAGACTTCTTCCTTCCCTTTTTGTCAGTTCCTTAGTCAACTCTTTTTCTTTATTTTGTACTTTAATTGCTGCTTTGGTTAATTTTGATTGAGTTTCTGTTTTG
>JAGLWW010000178.1 GCA_023133195.1 Candidatus Aenigmatarchaeota archaeon | reverse complement strand
GAAGACTCTACAAAAAAAGTAAAAGAAGTTGAAGAGAGATTGCTCTCCAGAATAACAGAACTTGAAAAGGGGATATATGAATTAAAACAGAGAAAACCGAGAACTTCCGGGGCTATTGTACTGGAGTAGTCACTTTTTCTTTTTCGATTTTTTCTTTCTCATGCTTATAAGATGGCGAAGCCTTAATCCTTTTTTATGTTTCTGTATTACCGTGCTTGTTATTATTATGTCTGCCCCTGCTTTGGCAAGCTTGTTTATGTCTTTAAGAGTTTTTACGCCGCCGTAAAAAGCTATCGGAAGGCTTGTATTTTCCTTGACCGTCTTTATTATTTTATCCGGAATCTTGGAATCCACCATTCCAGTATCAAGGCATACCATCTCCTTGCCTGAAAGCTCGGAATACACTGTATAGGCTTTCACTATCTCAAGTTTGTCCTTTGGAAGGGGGTTTGCATCGCCAATCCAGCTTGAGGTACCCCCAGGTTCCACCACCAAGTAAGCCGTGGGTATAACCTCTACGCCAGAAAAATACACTGACGGCGCACTTAGAGCCTGCGAGCCCGTTATCCAGTACGGATTTCTTGAGTTAAGCAGGCTTGTGAAAAAGATTGCGTCATCGTGCCTGCTTATCATTCCCGTGTTGCTTGGAAGTATTATTATTGGAAGGTTTGTGACTTCTTTTATTTTCTTTATTACCTGATTGAAGTAATTGGTGTCAACGTTGAGTATGCCTCCCACAACTATCATATCCGCCATTGAATTCTCTATGTTTTTAGATATCTTTACTATCTCATCCATGTCGTATATCGTGGAATCTATAAAAGGCATGTATAACGGTCCGCGGCCATTTTTTTCTCTTATCCTCTCCAGTATGGTCTTTTTCACTATTTTCGTTTTTACGCTTTTCGTGGAAAAACTAGAAGCTTTTTTTCTCTTCTTTTTTTTTCTCATTTTTTTCATTTTTTCACACCTTTAAGGAAAAATATAAAATTTTAATTTTTTCATTTTTTC
>JAGLWW010000177.1 GCA_023133195.1 Candidatus Aenigmatarchaeota archaeon | reverse complement strand
TGAGGGGCAAGGAATGCTCAGTTTCCTTTGACAACAAAATGAGACTCGTTACTTCAGAATGGTTCGTAAAAAGGGGCATGCCAGGAATAGGAAAGTTTCTTTATAAGAAAAAGAACTTTGACTGGACTCTCATAATAGTAGGAGTCGTGACAACCGTTCTGAGTATTTACCTTTTCGCCCTGGCAATCCAGTTCTCGTTCAATCCGCCCTGTACCACGGATACCTGCGGGATTTAAATTTTTTACTGGCAAGGGCAGATTCTTCTCAAAGAATTTCCCCACCCAATACATTCGAAATTATTACTTGGTTGGGTATAATAACACCAATTATTATCTGTACGTTGAGACGGGTCAGGTGGGTCAGGCCTCAAGTTACACTGAGAACATGTCCATCCGAATGCTGCGTGAAGACTGCAGTCTTCAACATATGAACTCCAATCTGGGTCATAGCAGGTTAATCCGTAATTGGAACAAACTATAGTACAATTTTGTTCAAATCCACCCGGTTGCCAGCAGATTCCGTACATAAACAAACCGTCTGTACCGCATCGCTTGGTCAAAGGAAGCCAGTCCGTGTTACCAGAACATGCCGCACCGGAACAAGTCACCTCGTTTAATACGTCCCAAGCATTTTCGCAGAACCCCAATGTAGTAGAAAGTGTACATGTATCAGAATATCCTGTTCCGTCGGGCCTTCCCCAGTAGTTTCCTCCTATGTCAGGACCTCCCACTATATTTGGTCCTGTGGCCGGGCTTGGGAAATTCCAGTCATTATCAAAAACTGTTCCCAGGAAATCAATGTTGTTTGTATTGTTGAATATGTTGTTGTAAATCCAGTTTGGATTTCCCTGGCCCGCCTCATCCAGTCTCATTCCATACTGTCCGTTGCCTACTATTTTAGAATCTTTGATTATATTGCCACCTGAATTGATTATTTCAAAACCGTAATTATTGTTGATGGTTGTTACGTTGGTTATATTGTTCCAGTCGCTTGCTTGACTAATCAATATTCCAATTGTATTGCTGGTGACAGTTATGTTGGTTATATTGTTGTAA
>JAGLWW010000176.1 GCA_023133195.1 Candidatus Aenigmatarchaeota archaeon | reverse complement strand
GACATGGCACAAAAGAATTATTAAGATAAGACTAATATTAAATATATGATACTCATTCTTGGCGTAGGAAACGAAATGAGAGGCGACGATGCCTTCGGTCCGCTCGTAGTAGAAAAGCTTCGTGAGATTTCTAACCAGAACTCAATCACTATATGGTCAGGGGACACGCCGGAGAACTTCATAGGAAAAATCAAGGAAAGGGTGGAAAAACTTATCATCATGGATACAGCCTATCTGGGAAAGGAGCCTGGGACAGTAGAGCTCCTTGAACCTGAAAGAATAACAAAACAGGCTGTATCAACGCACAAAATCCCTCTCTCCCTTATAATAGACCAGCTAAAGCCCGAAAAAACCTATTTCATAGCGGCCCAGCCTAAAGCTGTGGAGTTCGGAACCGAACCTTCCAAAGAAATTTTAAAGGCCGTGGAGAAAGCAATAGAAATGGTCAAAGACATGATTAACCAATAAACTCCTTTAATTTATTCAGGGCTTTCCTTCTCATACTTATCCCGTTTTTTTCTTCCTTTGTCATCTCGCCGAACGTCTTTTCAAAACCTTCTGGTCTAAAAATCGGGTCCCATCCGAAACCTGTGCCTCTTGGCTCTGTTATTTTTCCCTTTACAGAACCCTCAAAGAATCTGATTTCCTCTCCGGAAGAATAGCCGACAATTGTCCTGGCCTCGGCCCCGTAATCACCCATCTTATCAGCAATTTTATACAGACCCTCGTTCCCAATTGTCTTCAGGAACCACTTAATCAGCGGACCAGGTAATCCGTTCAGGCAGTCCATATAAAGCGAGGTATCCTCCACTATATATTCTCCTTTCCCGTGTTTCTTTGCCTCCAAGAGTTTTGCCTTTATTATATCATGGGCATCAATGCTCTGAATCTCCGGCAAATCCATTTCCAGCTGTTCCACATTCCCAAGTATGGATTTGACTTCCTCGAACTTGCCTTTGTTCCCTGTTATGAAATACATTTTATCTACCGATAAATAATTTTGCGATTTTCTTCATGCTTATTAAAAATTCTTCGGGATTTGATTCTATTCTTTGTGATAGTTCTTTTTCAGAAAACCATT
>JAGLWW010000175.1 GCA_023133195.1 Candidatus Aenigmatarchaeota archaeon | reverse complement strand
CCGACTATCGTATTCATTGCATAAAAATCTGTAACCTCCAAGTCCGATTCATACTCCACTTTGAAAACAAAAGAATTTACAATCGTTTCTCTTTTCTCCGTATCATAAATAACAGGAACAGAAAAAATTATTTCCTTTCTTCCGTCCAAGAACTCCCTTTCTTTTTTCCACCACTCCTCTTCAGGGTAAGTCCCTGAAAAGTTTTCTTCCGCGTAATACTCATCCCTGTAAACAGGAAGTGAAACGTTCTCTATAATCCTCTGGTTTTTCTCGATTTCTATGTCCTTTATCTTCGCATCTGAAGGAAGTATCATGCTTTTAGTATAGACCGGTATGATTGGTCTGTTTGGAACTATAATCACTGATGAATAATCCAAAAATGTTTCATCGTATTCCGGACTTATCTCTATTCTGTCATAAAAATACTCTCCTTCTCTGTTTGCACTGAAATATCCTTCAGAATAAAAATAACCAAAACTTATTCCGGGATCTGTCAAAAGAACTTTTTCAAAATATTCCTTTTCCTTTGGTCTTGCTCCCTCCTCACCTCTCAATTCTGTTTTGGCTATCTGGTTTTTTGATTCCGCAAGAGCCTGTCCAATACCTTTGTCCATGTTATCCAAAAAATAAATCAGCGTCTCTCTTGAAGCCATGTCATGCAAGAGTCCCGTGTTGCCTATCAGACCCGGTGAATTCAACGGAAAGTCGAGGCCTGAAGAGTAGGAGTAGTCAAGAAACATAAAACCTGTTTTATCCAGACCTCTCAGGTCAAGCTCGGGTCCGGGATAAGGGTCCGCGTATATATCCCTGTTCTTGCCCAAGTCATCATAGAAAAACATTTTATTGGTATCTCCGGGACCAAAGAAAAATGTCATATCCTTGTTTTCAAGAAACTCCACGGACTTTTCCCTGCTTATCTCATCAAGGTAATGGGGAACCCCAGGAATTTCCCAGTCCACCCAGTTCCTCTCAAGAAGTATGTAAAGCAATTTCTGTGAGAAAGACAATTTTGAATAAATTGAAAAAAGTTTCTTGCTTATATCTTTTAGAACTATTTCCTTTATCTTCTTTATCAATTCGTCTTCTATTCCTCC
>JAGLWW010000174.1 GCA_023133195.1 Candidatus Aenigmatarchaeota archaeon | reverse complement strand
AAGCATCCCATTCTCTTCCTGAGGACCCGCGAGTTTCTGTGGCAGGAGGGACATACTGCCTACGCTAACAAAAAAGATGCGGAAAAGGAGGTTCTGGACATCCTGGAAATTTACAGGGAAATCGTGGAAGACTACATGGCAATACCCTCCATAAAAGGCAGAAAATCCGATAAAGAGAAGTTTGCAGGCGGCGAATACACAATAACGCTGGAACATCTTATGCCCAACGGCAAGGCGATACAGGGACCCGATTCCCATCACTTGGGTCAAAATTTTTCCAAGGCTTTTGATATAAATTATCTGGACAGGAACGAGGAAGAAAAATACGTCTGGCAGAACTCATGGGGCTTTTCCACAAGACAGCTCGGGATAATGTTCGCTGTTCACGGAGACGACAAGGGGCTTGTGATACCACCGAAAGTGGCCTCAATACAAGTCGTAATCGTTCCTATTTACAACGACAAGACTAGAAAAGACGTCCTTAAAGAGGCTAAAAAACTCCCCAATTCACTCAAAGACTTATCCGTCCACTTAGATGACAGGGACGGCTACACTCCAGGATTCAAGTTCAACGAGTGGGAACTGAAAGGGGTACCGCTCAGACTGGAAATAGGTCCGAAAGACATTGAAAAGAATCAGGTCATCCTCGTCCGCAGGGACACAGGCGAAAAGAAAGAAGTGAAAACAAAAGACCTGAAAAAAGAAACGGAAAAAACCCTGGAAGAAATACAAAAGAACCTCTTTGACCGCGCAAAAAAGTTCATGGAAGAGCATACCAAAGAAATAAAAACTTACGAGGAACTGAAAAAAAATATAGAAAGCAACTGGGTAATAGCTCCATGGTGCGGCGACGTCGCGTGCGAGGAAAAGATAAAGGACGAAACCGGGGCCAAGATAATCAACATCCCATTTAATCTCAAGGCAAAAGGCAATTGCCTGCTCTGCGGAAAGCCGGCCAAGTACATAGTCTACTTCGGGAAGAGCTATTAATCCAGAAGAGATACATAACCTTTAGGCATTTCGGAGTCATATTTTTCCAAATATTTAGATAGAACCGGATACTCGCCATTAAAGCAGTCGGTGCAAACGTCTCTTCTTCCAAGAACATCAAT
>JAGLWW010000173.1 GCA_023133195.1 Candidatus Aenigmatarchaeota archaeon | reverse complement strand
ACAAGAGCTGGCTGCGCGATAATTTCTATGAGTGTTTGGCATTTCAAATACTTGAAGATTGGGATACTGTTTTAAAAACATATAGAGCTATATTGAAGATTTTTGAAAAGCACGAATTCAAAATTGATTATGCAATTTCAAAAAAGCCCCAGCACCGCCACGAATATATACATGCGCGCTATCATCCCCATACCTTTGATGAATACTGGGAGGACTGGGGAAACAAGCAGAATGATTCTGTGGGTGATATTCTTTTTGCCATCGGAAGTTTAATGAAAAATAAAAAGAAAATTTTGAAGACCAAAAAAGATTATATGTTAGTGCAGAAGCTAGTTGACTACCTATCAACGCTGGAATACTGGCATGATGAGGACAGCGGAATGTGGGAGGAAGGCGAGGAAATACACGCTTCTTCCATAGGAGCCTGTGTCGCAGGTCTGAAAGCTGTCAGCAAAATCAGGGGAATATATGTTGATGAGGAACTTATCAAAAACGGGGAAAAGGCACTGAGGAAAATGTTGCCCCGCGAATCAGAAAAGAAATTTGTCGACCTTGCGCTTCTTTCTCTGATTTGGCCATATGAAGTTACAACAAAAAGAGAGACAGAGGCCATTCTGAAGAACGTTACCTATCACTTGGAAAGAAACAGAGGGGTTGTCCGCTATAAAAACGACCATTACTACAACAAAAACCCGGATGGTTATTCGGAAGAGGCGGAGTGGACTTTCGGTTTTAGCTGGCTTGCGATTATTTACGATAAACTGGGAAAACCAAAACTTGCAAAGAAATACGAAAAACTTGCTCTTAGTACTGTAACGGATAAAGGAATTCCTGAACTCTTTTTTTCCCAAACCGACAAATATAACCCGAACACCCCGTTAGGATGGGCTGAATCCCTGTTTATTATAGCTCTCTACGACATCAATAACAAACACAAAAAAATTAACTAAGGGTATCTGCTCGGGCTACCAAAATTATTCTTAATCCACTTCGTATAGATTTACTTCTTCTTAAAGAACCTATACAATAGTATGGCGTAAAGCACCACAAACGCGCCTACAAAATACCACAAATACTGCTTGACGAATGTTGAGATATAAGCTCCTATTATGATACCAAATATAATTAGTGTTGTTTTAACAAGGGTCATATCCCAAAG
>JAGLWW010000172.1 GCA_023133195.1 Candidatus Aenigmatarchaeota archaeon | reverse complement strand
TGACCATCTGGGCTATGTAGTCTCTCTGGCACTCATGACCCACATACTTCATCCTTATTTTTCCCTCTTCAACCTTGTCTGCCTTTAACTTTATTTTTATGTAGTATTTTGAAGGATGACTGTCCAACTGAGTGTAATTTATAATCATACCTCTCTTTATAGCTTCTTTCGGATCTGTGATTAAAGCTTCCCCAATAATCTTTCCCTTGAATATTCTCGGGGCTACAATCTGATACCACTCCTTTCCTTTCATCTTTTTGGGCATTTCATAACCTTTTTTAAAACTTTGTTTTAAATATTTGGAACATGGTTCCAAAATAGTGGTGAAATATGAAAATCGAAGATTTTCATGAATTTTTCCACCTAATAGAGTAAATAATAACACTAAAGCTTATTTAAGCTTATCTCTCAGATAATTTTCGCAGGAATTTATAAATTCTTTTTCTTTGCCCTTTGGTATAGAGGCTCCTGCAGCGGCGGCGTGCCCTCCGCCGTAACCCTCATGGTCACTGGTTATTTCGCTCAGCGTCCAGGTGTGAAATCAATCTTACGTGACTGGCTTTTTTTATTTCTTCAACTGTTTTATCCAGTCTTTGGAACAAATTCACACCCTACTTATTTTACTATGAGTTTAAGCTTTTCCGGTCTGTATTTCCAGTCTTCAGGAAGTATTTTCTTTTTCTTGTAGTACTTTCCCAGTCTTCTTATATTGCTCTCAGTCAATTCAAGTCCCCTTATCGCAAAGGGGTCATGCTTATGATTGGCGAGATGCTCTTTAACCTTCAATGCCTTTCTCATCAAGTTCATCAAATCTTCCGGATATTCTGAAGTGAAACCATTCTCCTTCAGTATCTGCATGACTTTCTTCCCGGTTATTTCCCTTATATTGGGAACTCCATACTGATCCCTCAGGATAAGACCTATTTCCGCGGAGCTGTGCTCTTCCTTTGCAAGTTTAAGAACAAGTTTTTCAACTTCCTTCTTGTTGTATCTTACCCACTTTGGAGTTTTGTCCCTAAGCGGTCTCTTAGAACCAGATTTACCATGCTTTCTTGAATACATTCTTGCGATTTTTACCACCTCTTTTCTTTATGGGTGGTAAAAAATTGAAAATGAGATTCAATTGTCTTTATTTTCATATTGTTTATCACCCGATTTGAACCCGTCTCAT
>JAGLWW010000171.1 GCA_023133195.1 Candidatus Aenigmatarchaeota archaeon | reverse complement strand
AGAGGATGTGGAAAATTTGAAACCCTTGATGGAGTTTGCTTACGAGAAATTGAGAAAAGAGGTATTTCCCGGTTTTTAGAAAATAAAGTTTTTTAAAGTTCTGGATACAGCTTAAGGTTTCTCCATGAAGAGATAGTTTTCTGTGTGTGGCTTCTCGAATCCCACGGAAGGCACCTCAATCAGCTTTGCCTCGATTATTTTGAAATACTGTCCGAACAATTCTTTTAGTTCCTCCAGGGACGAGAAATACATTTTCAATCCGGGTGCCCTTTCACCGCTTTTCCTGTACTTTTCACCTGGCCCGCTAAAAGTATGGCTTTTTTCGTTGAAAGAAACGGACATGTATTTCCCGCCTTTTTTCAGAATCCTGTTAACGTCCTCCGCGTATTTCTGCCTTTGTTGAGGCATTATGTGGTGCATTAATGCCCATTCAAGAATAAAGTCAAATTTGTCTTTTAGTTTGTGCAGGTCTGAAACGTCAATAGCCATAAATTTTATTTTGACTCCGGTTTCTGCCGCGTTTTCCTTTGCATAGCGTACAGCTCTTTCTGATATGTCTATCCCTGTTACATCAAATCCTTTTGAAGCCAGATAAATGGAATAAAATCCTTCCCCGCAGCCCAAATCAACTGTTTTGCATGGTTTAACCTTCCCAGTTTCAATCAGTTCAACCAGTTCTTTTGACGGTTGTGTTTTTGTCCAGACCGCCCCGGTTTTTTCATATACTTTTTCAAAGATTTCCTTATCGTCCATAATTATAGTTTCTATCTAATCTTTTTAAAGTTCTGGATGTGAAATTTAATTATGGCTAACAAAATCGGGTTTTATACGGGGATGGTACTCATAATTGCGGCGGCAATTTTGCTTGCAGGAAACTTCCTGGGAGACAGTACTTTTCCGATAGTTTTGGTGATGCTGGGGATAGTCGCTATAGGCGCTTCAAAGTACCGCCCAATGAAAAGCGTGAAAAAGAAGAGGTGATTTTGTGGAGAAAAGCATTAGTTTGGGAATACTGGGTGGAATAGGACTCGGACTGCTTCTGGGAAGCGAGTTTTCCGGCACGTATGTAACGATTCTGGGAGCAATCTTGCTGATTGTGTTTCTAGTTTCCTTGGTTTTGTTCAAGAAGAAATAGGGAAATTTTATTTTCTTCTTAGAAGGCGAATTATACCCAATAGGAAGTTCGCCCTTGGAACCCTTTTCA
>JAGLWW010000170.1 GCA_023133195.1 Candidatus Aenigmatarchaeota archaeon | reverse complement strand
ATTTGTATCCCAGAATGTGGAAAAATTAACCTTTAAATACCTTTGTTTGTTAATTCTAAAAGTTGAGGTTTAATGACAGTGAGCAAGGAACTTTTGGATATAATGGCCTGTCCCAAGTGCAAGAAAAACATAAGGCACGATGAAAAAGAAAACAAAATAGTGTGTGATAAATGCAGGCTTAAATTCCCTATACTTGAAGGGGATATCCCTAACATGTTAATAGAGGATGCCGAAAAGTTTTAAAATAAAAAACCATCAATTAGTATAAGCCTAAATAAAATATACCCGTAAAATGCTGGGGTGGCCGAGCCAGGCTAAAGGCGCTGGAGTTCTATACAACGGCGAGACTTGAGTACCTGGTATTGTCCATCAATCCGGGAATGATCAAATGGCTTGAATCTGACTTGGCGGAGATGATGATGGATGGCTAAGATATCCAGTTCCACGAAAGATGACTGTGATTCATAATCACATCAGTTGAATGGAGCGGGGGTTCAAATCCCTCCCCCAGCGCCAAAGAAAGTTTAAAAAGGTGTAAAAATGCATGAAACTAGCGTTTCAAATTTTTCCACCAAAAATTTGGTAAATGGTGAAAAAAATGGATAAGGAAGAGAAATCCAAGAAGGATAAAACAGAAGTGAATAAGGAAGAAAAAAAGGAGAAGATTGGTCCTCAGAATCAGTCTCCCAAGGAAAAAATAATTGAAAAAAAAGGAGATGTTAAAGAGATTAAAAAAGACTTCAAAAAGGAAGCACCCGAAGAAGAACATATACTGGAAATAGTCAGAATTCTTTCCACGGATTTGAATGGAAAATTAAATATAAAGAACTCTTTAAGAAAAATCAAAGGAGTAAGCTTTGTGACTTCAAAAATATTCTGTGAAAAAGCCCATATTAATCCAGAAAAAATCACAGGAAAATTAAAAGATGATGAGATTAAAAAACTGGAAGAAGTATTAAAAAATCCGAAAAAATTTAATATACCTAATTATATTTTAAACCTTAGAAAAAATCCATATACAGGAAATGATGAACACTTTACAGGTGTGGAACTGCAAATGGAAACGAGAAAAATACTTGGCGATATGAGAAAATTGGGTTCTTACGTTGGAATGAGACATAGATACGGTCTTCCTGTAAGAGGTCAGAGAACCAGATCAAGCTTCAGAAAAAGCAAGTCCGTCGGAGTTTCAAAGAAAAGACCAACTC
>JAGLWW010000017.1 GCA_023133195.1 Candidatus Aenigmatarchaeota archaeon | reverse complement strand
TTTCCTCCTTTGAGACCAGCGTATTCGTTTGTCTTAAAGTCTGACGTACGGAGCACGACGTCGCGTGGATAGAAAGAAGCCGCTATCTTTGCTATGCCGTCGGTAAGCTTGTCCACGAATTCCGCAGACCTGCCTTGTTTTATCATGGAGAGCGGGTGTTCTCCTATTGAAGTTATTATGAATTCTTCACGGGCCAGTCCGACACCCTCTGCAGGAAGCTGTCCCTGAACCAATGCTTTTTCCGGTATGCCAACGTTCACGAAAACCTGGGTCTTTGTCTTTGGTATCTTTCCCAAAGTCATCTCTTTTATATTGTACTTGAGTTTACCTTTCCATACCTTACCGCTCTCCTCCGTGCAGTCCACAGTCACGACCTGGCCGCTCTTCAGTTTTTTAGTGGCATTCCCAGTCCCTATTATTGCAGGTATTCCCAATTCTCTGGAGATGATTGCCGCGTGCGATGTGCGGCCACCTTTTTCAGTTATTATGGCCGAAGCTATTTTCATAATTGGCTCCCAGTCGGGGTCTGTTATTTCCGTCACCAATATCTGTCCTTTTTTGAATTTTGAGATGTTCTTTGTTGATTTTATTACGTTGACTTCACCGGCGCTTATCTTCCTGCCTATGCTTCCGCCTTCAACAAGGACTTTGCTTTTCTCTTTTAACACGTAATCTCTTATGACGCCTGAGCTGATTGAATGAACGGTTTCCGGTCTTGCCTGAAGTATGTATAATTTGCCTTTTTCATCTTTTGCCCATTCCACGTCCATCGGTCTTTTGTAATGTTTTTCTATGTCTAAACAGTATTCGGCCAACTGTATAACTTCCTTGTCTGTTATGCAGAACTTATTCCTAAGAGACTGGGGAGTTACTTTGTGCTTAACGCCGTTGGACGAACGAACTTCCATCGCTTTCTTGCTCCCAAGCTTCTTGCTTATCAAAGTTTTTGTTGCTTTCAACACGTAAAAATCATCCGGGTTAACTTTTCCCTGAACTATGTAGTCTCCGAGGCCCCAGCTCCCGTTTATGAATACGAAACTTGTGTTGCCGGAATCCGGGTCTAAAGAGAACATGACGCCTGAACTTTTGGAACGGACCATCTTCTGGACCGCCACGGAAAGTTTTACTTGAAAATGATTGAAACCCTTGTCTTCCCTGTAAGAAATGGCACGATTTGTGAAAAGAGATGCGATGCATTTCTTCACGGCGTTAAGCAGCTGCTTTTCCCCTTTCATATTAAGATAACTTTCCTGCTGGCCGGCGAAGCTTGCGTCCACCAAATCCTCGGCCGTGGCAGAACTTCTCACGGCCACATTCTCTTCTTTTTTCCCGGATTGTCTGGAAAGTTTTTTGTAATGAATAAGTATATCCTTTCTGAGATCTTCAGGAAATTCACCCGACATTATCAATTTTCTTACCTCCCGCCCGACGTTTTCCAGATTCTTAAGATTTCTTTTGTCAAGTTTTGAGACGATTTTTTTTATCTTCTTGTCCAGTTTGTTCTCCTTTATAAAATGATCATAAGCCTTTGTGGTTATGGCAAAACCGTTTGGAACGGGAACCTTTATCTTTTGTATCATTTCACCTAAATTGGCGTTCTTGCCGCCTACCTGGGGGATATTCTTTTTAGAAATCTCATTGAACCATAAAACGTATTTCATCAACACACCTCCTGTTATATCATTATAAAGAGGGTAGGAATTTATAAAGTTATAAGAAATGTTTTTTATTAAATAGAAAATAAATAAAATTATGGGAATTTGCAAAGCCTATGACGTAAGAGGAAAATACCCTTTAGAATTGGATGAAAATTGGGCTTTCAAGATAGGTTCTGCTTTCGGTAAATTTCTAAAAGGAGAAAAAATCGTTATAGGTATGGATGCGAGAGAATCTTCTCCTTCTATAAAGGAATCTGTGATAAAAGGCCTTTGTAGTGAAAAAAAAGAAGTTATAGATATCGGATTGTGTAACACTCCCATGCTTTATTTTGCTGTAATCAAATGGGAGGTTAGTGGAGGAATTATGATTAGTGCCTCTCATAACCCGGCTGAATTTAATGGAATAAAAATGGTCAAAAATGAGAAAGGAAATATCTTGCAAATAGGAAAAGATTCCGGCATGTTAGAGATTGAAAAACTTTCTAAAGAAATTGAAATAAAAGAAGTGGTGATACAAAAAGAAAATCGAAATATTTTGGATGAATATATAAATCATCTTTTCAGAAAACTTGAAAAAAAAGAGGGTTTGAAAATAGTTATAGACTATGGCAATGGTGTGGGGTCTCTTGCAGCAAAACCTTTCTTCGATAAAACTGACTTCGAAGTATATCATCTTTACGATGAGCCTAAACCAAACTTTCCGAATCACGAACCAAACCCGCATGTAAAGGAAAATTTCAATGACTTAATCAAAGAGGTAAAGAAAAGAAAGGCTGACTTGGGAATTTTCTTTGATGGAGATGCGGACAGAGCGACTCCGGTTGATGAAAACGGAACCGAACTTCGAGGAGATATTTTGATTGGAATTTTGGCGTTGGATATATTAAAAACGTATTCTGGAGAAAAAATATATTATGATTTAAGATGCAGTAAAACTTTAGAAAAAGAAATAAAAAAAGCCGGCGGTATTCCTGTTGCGATGAAAGTTGGAAATCCATATTACAAGGAAAAATTAATAAAAGAGGGTGGTGTTCTTGGTGCCGAAACTTCTGGACATATGATGTACAAGGAACATTATTGTATTGACGATGGACTATATGCAATGATTAAATTGATTAATATTATACTGAAATCAGGAAAGAAATTAACAGAACTTTCTTTGCCTTTCATGAAATACTATAAAACTTATGAAATAAACATAAGAACACAAAATAAGGAAGAAAAATTAAATCAAATTGAAGAAATTTATTCCAAGAAAGAAGCTAAAATATCAAAAATAGATGGAATTACCGTGGAATTCGATGACTGGTGGTTTAATGTCAGGTCATCAAACACGGAGGATTTGTTGAGACTGAATCTGGAAGCAGACACTAAAGAATTGATGGAAGAAAAAACAAAGGAAGTTGAAGAAATTATAAAAGGCTGAATACAATATTAATTGTGATAAAATGAATGAAATAAGAAAAGATTATATAGCAGAAAAGTATGTTATTTTTTCTCCCAAAAGAGCGAAGAGACCGCACGCATTCAGGAAACTTAAGGAAAAGGATATCCCTCCTGAAAAATGCCCTTTCTGCCCCGGAAATGAACATTTGACGCCAAAAGCAATAAAACAGATTCCGAAAAAGAATTGGAAAGTAAGGCTAATACCGAACAAGTTCCCTGCATTGAGTGAAGTTCCGTTTAATGGAGAGGAAGGCAAAGGATTTTTCAAGCATTACAAACCTTATGGCTATCATGAAGTTTTGATAGAGACGCCAGACCATTATAAAGAATACCATGAACTTTCTATGAAGCAACTGGAACTCTGCTTCAAGACTCTTGTGGAGCGTTACAAGTTTTTGCTTGCAAAAAAAGAGACAGTATACGTGACTGTGTTCAAGAACGAGGGTAAGATGGCAGGAGCTTCGCTCGGGCACACACACTCCCAGATAATAGCCTCACCGGTATTTCCGAAAAAGATTTCTGAAAAGATGACTGCCTCTGAAAAATACTACAAAAAGGAGCAGAGGTGCCCATATTGTGATATAATTAAGGCTGAAAAAAAGAAAAAAGAAAGAGTGGTTTCAGAAAATAAAGAGTTTATCGTTCTTGCTCCATATGCTTCCACTTGGCCATATGAAACATGGATATTCCCAAAGAAACATATATCAGACATATCCTGCTTGGACAACTCACAGCAAAAATATCTTGTAAAAACAATTAAAAAATTGCTCGGAAAGTATGCAGAGTTATTCGGTGATTTGCCGTATCATATAGTTTACAATTCTTTTCCCAAGTCCGACTTCTGGCATTTTCACATCGAGATTTATCCAAAATTAAAAATATACGGGGGATTTGAATATTTCGGGCTTTATGTGAATGAAGTGCTTCCGGAATATGCAGCAAAGAAGTTAAAATTTTAAATAAGCAACCGGTTTATTTTTTAATTTTTTTCTTTTCATCAGAAAGTGCAAGGGTTCCTAACATTTTCTCCTCGGGAAAAACTTCGTCCTCCCATTTCACATCAATTTCATCTAAATCAAATTCCTTCTTCAATTTTTTTTCTTCCATTGGACCAATATAACATGGGAAAGTAAATATTAAAAACTTTTCAGGACCAGAATCTCTTTGTTTTACAAAAATTTCTTTCCGCTTGGAGTATGTCCTTAAGAAAATCTTCCTCGTTCTCTTTTTGCTTGGCCAAAATCCTTATTGCAGTATCCGGTCCCACACCCCTGCCAGCCAGAGCAGTCACGACTTTTGTTCCGTAGGTCAGAATCAAATCTGCAGCGTTTTCCATATTCTTAAGTTTTTTGTTTTCCTCAATTGAAAGCTCCTTTCCTTCTAAATTCTTTTTTATTATTTTTTCTTTTTCCTTTTCATGCGGCTTCATAACTGTTATGAACCTGCTGCCACATAGCGGACACTCCGGATCGTCCTTTATCATCCCGACTGACTTTGACACAGAAAATTTTCCACATTTCATGCAGACCAGCCTGACTCTTGTGTTAAGAAGCCTGTGCTTGAACACGGAAAAAATCTCTTTTTCGGGTTTCTTGGGTCCTACCAATTCCCTGAATTGATACTCCACACCAACCTTTCCTATTGGTGACAGTTTCTGTGAGTCGTCTACAACCACTTCTATTTCGTTGTTTTTGATTTTCCTAAAGATTTCTTTGGCTCCTTTCATGTCCAGTTTCTCCATATAGACTTCTCTTATCGCTTCCTCAAAGACCGGGCTACCTCTGTAAGAGTCCACCATTTTAGTCATGTTCATCCTGTCCCATTTTGCATCTTTTCTTATTGCCCCAAATCTCTTGGCAACGTGGATAAAACGCCAACGAAACATCTGTGTCCTGTCTGTGGTGTTATTTATTATTAATTCAAAATCTTTCTCCGTGTTGTCTTTTATTGTCTTAAGGATTTCCTCTTTTGAAACACCCTGAATTATTATCCTGTACGGGTCGTTCTTTATTCCCACACTCTTTCCCAGTCCTGCTGTAAGGAGAGAGGAAAAGAAACGGCTTAGAGTCTGGTTTATCATGGAACCGAAACAGGAATGTATGACCACAAAGTCTTTGTTTCCTTCTATAAGAATTGTCTTGTCATCCGGCACAACCTTCCTGCTCTTTGTCTGGTCATGAATATAATCAATAATTTTTGTACATGCCTCAGGAGATATTGGGTATTTTTTTCGGATTTCATCTGTCATCTTTTCCTCTTTAAGTTTTTTCTTTATCATATCTGAGATAGAACGCCTTAATTCTCCGACTTCCTCTGCGATTTCCCTAGTAACTGGTATAAGTTCTCCTTCCCAAGCCGGTACTGCTGAAGTTATGTCATCGACCGGTTCCACAAAAACTTTTCCTGAATAAACGGACAGAATTTTCCAGGGGCTTCCCTTTACTATGAATGTTGTTCCTGTCTCACCATGCTCTGCGACGAAAGTTTCGTCAAGAACCCCGACTTCCCTGTTTTCTACGTTGTCTATTACCCTGTACTGGTATATACTTGGTATAGTAGACAGATTTTCGTAATAATATTTCCATGAATTTCTTCTCCTCTTTATCCCTGTATCAAGATATAACATCCTTAGGATTTCCATGAATTTCATTATCCTGGAAAACTCCTCCTTTTTGAGATTTCTATATGGATAGGATTTTTTTATCAGTTCATAAGCTTTTTTACAGTCTATTCCATATTCATCCAGAGCCAGGCCTACAATCTGGTGTGAAAGGACGTCATAGGCAAGTTCATGGAATTTTGTCTTTTCCAGTTCCCCTGCCATGGCTCTTCTTGCTATAACACCTGCCTCCAGAATGTCATCATAATCAGATGCTATTATTATTCCCTTGCTTTTCTTTCCCACTCTATGACCGCTTCTCCCGACTCTCTGTACAATTTTGGAAACCTGCCTCGGACTCATGTACTGAATTACCTGCTCTATAGTCCCAATGTCAATGCCTAATTCAAGCGATGAAGTACAAATCAAGGCATTCAATTCGCCGTTTTTAAACATATCCTCGGCCTGAATTCTCACGTCTTTGCTAAGAGAACTGTGGTGTATACCATGCCCCTCGTACTCTAATCTCCTTAATCGGGAAGAGAGAACTTCTGCGGCCTCCCTAGTATTAGTAAAGACCAGAGATTTCTTGTTTTTTACCAAATCAAATATTTGCCGTAAACGCGTAGTTGCCTCTGGACCAAGGAATATTTTCTCTGCAAGTTCCTTGTCTTCTTTCTGTGGGCTTGGGGAGATTACCTCTATGTCCAAGTCTTTGGGACTTATTGCCTTTACTATTTCCACATCCTTTCCAAGAAAACCGGCCACTTCTTTTGGAGAACCGATTGTCGCTGACAGTCCAATTATCTGGAAATTCTTTGATAACTGTCTGAGTCTCTCCAACGCTATGCTCAACTGTATCCCTCTTTTGCTTCCAACCAGTTCATGAATCTCGTCTATCACGACCCACTTTATGTTTGAAAGGTTTTCTTTCATTCTGGAGCCTGGAAGGATGGCCTGGAGGGTTTCCGGTGTTGATATCAGTAGGTCGGGCGGGAACTCTGATTGTTTGCTTCTTTCATATTGTGTAGTATCGCCGTGCCTTACGGATATGTCCATGTCAAGCTTGTTTCCCCACCAGAGCAGACGCTTGAACATGTCACGATTCAGGGAACGGAGCGGGCAAATGTAAAGGACAGAAATTGGATTTGGTTTTTCCTTAAGCCAGAGGGAGAATATTGGAAGCATTACCGCCTCTGTTTTACCGAATCCAGTTCCAGCTATGGCTAAAACGTTCTTGCCCTGAAGAATTTTAGGTATGGCCAAATTCTGGACCTGGGTTGCCTTGCCAAACCTGTCTTTGGCTAACTCCTTTACCTTCGGATGCAAGACATCGAAGACGTCTTTTTTTTCTTTTTCCTCCTTTTTTTCTTTTTCTTTAGGCATTTTATTCACCAAAATATAACAGTGTTATATATTTCGATATAAACCTAAATTCACACTAATAATACTATATGAACAGGGTTAAAAAGCTTACGAACTTTCTTGAAAAAAGATATGGCTATCCGGAAACAGGCAGAACTCCCCATTTCCAGCTTCTCATAAGCACAGTCCTTTCCCAGAGAACTCGTGACGAGAACACGGCAAAGGCCTCGAAGCAACTCTTTTCCGTGGCCCGTACGCCACAAGCAATATCAAAACTTCCCTTGAAGAAGATAGAAAAATTAATAAAACCTTCGGGCACGTACAGACAGAAGGCCCTTCACATAAAAAAAATCTCCAAAATAATTCTTAAGGATTATAAAGGACGTGTCCCGAAAACCAGGGAAGAACTCATGAAATTACCGGGCGTCGGTTACAAAACCGCTGACGTGACTCTCTCATACGGCTTCGGCGTAAAAACCATAGCTGTGGATGTCCATGTTGGAAGAATTCCCAAAAGAATCGGTATTGTGGACAAAAAGGCCAACGTGGAGGAAGTAAGGAAAATATTGGAAAGTCTTATCAAAGGAAGGAAAAGATTTCTTGTAAATATGGGCCTAGTCAGGTTCGGCCAGGAAATTTGCAAGCCAATAAACCCAAAATGTCCAGAGTGTCCTTTAAA
This sequence comes from Candidatus Aenigmatarchaeota archaeon, assembly GCA_023133195.1. GTDB lineage: Archaea > Aenigmatarchaeota > Aenigmatarchaeia > PWEA01 > JAGHBM01 > JAGLWW01. Next base: position 2,340 of record JAGLWW010000017.1, on the reverse strand, counting down.
TATAATTTGCAACTATTATAAAAAACGGGGGTGTGTTTATGAAAAAAGGTGATTTTGTTTTTACTTCTGAGGCGATGACCGAAGGTCATCCGGATAAAATTTCTGATGCCATTTCAGATACAATTCTAGATGAAATTCTTAGACAAGATAAAAATGCGAGGGTTGCATGCGAGACCATGGTTGGCATGGGCTTTGCTATAGTAACTGGGGAAATAACAACTTCTGCTTACATAAATGTTTCTGATATTGTCCGATCTGTTATCAAAGACGTTGGTTACGACAAACCTGAATATGGCTTTGATTACAACACAGTTGGTGCCCTTGTCAGCATTCATGAGCAATCACCAGACATAGCAATGGGTGTGAACAGGGAAGAAAGGGGAGCCGGTGACCAGGGTATGATGAGCGGTTACGCAACTAATGAAACGCCGGAACTGATGCCCCTTCCTATACTACTTGCACACAAGCTTGCAAAAAAGCTTGCCAGTGTCAGAAAAAACAAAACTCTTTCCTATCTAAGGCCTGACGGGAAAACTCAAGTTAGTGTGAAATACGAGAAAGGGAAACCAAAGTACATAACTTCCGTGGTCGTGGCTGCACAGCATGACCCAGATGTAGACATAGAAAAACTAAGGAAAGATGTAAAAGAAAAAGTTATAAAACCTGTCTGCAAGGATTGGTTGAACGAAAAAACAGAATATTATATAAACAATACTGGAAGGTTCGTGATTGGCGGACCTGTAGCCGATGCCGGGATAACTGGGAGAAAAATAATAGCCGATACCTACGGCGGAGTCGGTGGCCATGGTGGAGGTGCTTTCTCCGGAAAAGACCCTACAAAAGTGGACAAGTCTGCTACTTACATGGCCCGTTACATCGCCAAGAATATCGTGGCAGCAGGAATCTGCGAGAAATGTGAAATTCAGCTTTCCTATGTAATCGGAGGCTCAAAGCCCTTGTCAATTATGGTGGATACATTCGGGACTGAAAAAATACCAAACGAAAAAATACTGGAGCTTGTAAACAAGCATTTCAAACTAAATCCCGGTGGAATTGTAAAACAACTTGACCTGCTAAGACCGATTTACAGAAAAACATCATGTTACGGCCACTTTGGCCGCGAAGACCCGGATTTTACCTGGGAAAAGACAGACCTGGCCCAAATCCTGAAAAAAGAAGCCGGGTTGTGATAAAGAAATGAAACACAGCTTGAAGATAGGTCTCTTCATCGGGGTTACCATAGCTTCAATATCTTCGTTGATTCTGCAATTTGTTCCCATAAATTATTGGACCATAGTTGCTGTTCTATATCTCTATTCAATAGTCGGTGCACTTACTTCTTATTTCGTTCATATTAACCTGAAGAAAAGAATTAAAATAAAAATAGAAAAAAAGTTGGATGGTTTTGCCGCAGAGTGACTAATTGGAACTACCCGGTGTCGGATCTGTTTCCTCTATTCCTCCTGTTCCATCAGGTATTCTTGACCAAGACTTGCCTGTTGTGCTTGTTGTGTATGCAAGCGTATCCACTAGTTTGTCCTCGTCGTCATAAAGTTTTATTTCGTCGCCGTTGTTTGTCAAGGATGGCCATGAACCGCTCCATTCGTTTCCGTAATCACCGTCCTTGTCTCCGGAGACGAAGTAAATAAACTCGCCGGAATCTAATATCGTCCCTTGAGGAATTGTGAGTACACTGCCGTCCCTGAGTTCCCAACCCGATAAATCCACTTCTTCGTCACCGTAATTGTAAATTTCAATAAATTCGTCACCAGCGTCCGTGAAGTTACCGTCATGGTTGTAATCCTGTGTCCCGTTCGGGTCCGGTAGAAGCTCGTTTATTGCTATTTTTTCTCCGGATGTCACGTGGTCTGTTCCCGGTATGTTCATGTAATCCTGCTTTATTTTTTCCATTCTTTGCAGCTCTTCCTCAAGCAATTCCTTTGCCTCGCCATAGTTCTCCACGTTACCTCTCACAATTTCTTCTATGTTCCCCATTTCTTTTGTTGTTTCCTGATAGCCGTCCGGACTTGTAAACTTTTCCGTTATTTTTGTTCCTGTCTTGTTCACAATAAGATTGTAGTTCTTTGCAATCAGTTCCCACTTGGTAAAGTCGGGTGTCTCCTCGACTATAACTTTTCTGTCTGGCCTGACCAACTCCTGGTAGATTCCATTGGAGGTGACAGTTATAGTGAACTTGCCGAATGGCGTCTGGTAAGTCTGTTCAAACTTATCGTTTGTCAAAAGTCTGGAAAGCTCTCCGGGTATATTGTCAGTGCTCATGTTAAGAACTATGTTTCCTATTGGCCCGTAATCCGTTGAAATCGTAGAAGCAACGTAAGG
>JAGLWW010000169.1 GCA_023133195.1 Candidatus Aenigmatarchaeota archaeon | reverse complement strand
GAATTTTTTTGAATTTTATTGTGACAGAAAGAAACGTCATAATCTTATACATCTTCTAAAAAGTGGCGTTATAATTGACACAAAAGTTCTTGTAATGTATTTGGTGGGATTTTATGATACCATAAATAATACTGATTATTTGAATAGATTTAGTATCTCTAGGGATGAATATAAGACTTTAATAAAATTTAAAGAAGAAATGGAAATAGAAAATTTTATAGTTACACCCTATATACTTACGGAAGTTTATAATGAAATCCAAAATAAGACAAATAAGGATTTTATCAAAAAAATTATAAAAATAATGAGACTTTTAATTAAAGAATATCCAGAAAAATATTATGAAAAAAATTTAATTATGGAAAGAAATAAGTTCGGGGATTTTGATTTTTCTGATATTGCCAATTTTTTGGCAACGGAAGAAGAATTACATCTTTTAACCAAAGATAGACCTGTTTGCGGAATATGTAAACCAAATAATGCTTTTGCTATTCATATGGAGGATTTGATGGGTGTTCAAAGTGGAATTAGATAACTTTTCCATCATTTCACCATACTTGCTCCTAAACTACCGTTCTTGCTCCTAAAGTCGCCAAAAATCACTCTTTTAGGAGCAAAGCCCCTTGAAGTTGCACCTGAAATAAAGGAGTACTCGCCAAAAAGCTTTTTCAGAAGTCGGGAAAGCTCACGGTTAGCCCTTCCCTTCTCAGGACGACTCTTTAACCATATTTTCAAAAAAGGATCCTCTTTTATCGAAATCATCCTGATTCTGACCATTTGAAAACTTTGTTTTCAATACTTGAGATTTCCAATCTCAAGATTTTCAGAGCCCGGTTTTACCTTAATTTTCAGGAGCATAATAATCAGAATTGTGACCCGTCCATAACACTCCTTTTCATTAAAACCCAGTGGGTTATTCAAAGAGCTGATCGAGACGGGCCTTAATAGAGTTATTGTGGAATTTATTTAAAGTTGATGAAGATTTATGGATAAAAATATAACAGTGTTATATCTCCTTTTGTTCAAACCATGCAAAAAAAATTTAAAAAACAATCAGGGTACGCTGCTCTCCCCTCTTATCTCATAAGTGCTGTTGTGCTCCACGATTACGGGAGCAAGAAACTTTACTTTAATTTTTCTGCCACAGCTGCACTTGACTTCTATCTCCTTTATGCCATCACTTGTTTCCTTCACTTCGGTCATCAGTCA
>JAGLWW010000168.1 GCA_023133195.1 Candidatus Aenigmatarchaeota archaeon | reverse complement strand
TATATGACCAGCTATGTACAGGTCAAACCCCTTTGGCAGGTCTTCCAGTTTCAGGGAGGGTGGCTCCCTTGGATTGAATATGTAAGGGTCAATGGACTGGTGAATAACAAAGATGTTATAAGAGCCTTTGACCGGCTTCGGGTCCCACTGCTCCAGAACTTCCTTGGCGTATGCCTCCGGCACAGCGCTCATGCCGTGTACAGAAATCTTTTTTTTCTTTATTTTGTACGTGACTGATTCACAATGTAAGTGCTTAAGGAAGCCTGCGTACTCCAATCCCTGAACGCAGTTTATCAGACCCCTGCCTCTCCTTTCGTGGTTACCGTGTATTGCCACTACAGGGACATTTATGCTGGAAAATAACTTCAAAGATTTTGCCCAGTCCTCGGGCCTTGGTATCTTCTCGTTAAAGATGTCTCCCGGTATAATAATCAAATCGCAGTTTTCCGCCTTATGAAAGGCTTCTTCCGCGCCCTCCCAGCAGTCCTCCGCCCTCTCATTATTTCTTGCCAAACCGAAATGCTGGTCAGAAATAACGGCTATTCTAATCATTTACACACCCACACGTACCCCTAATAAGACAATAGGGAGAAATAGAAATAAAAAGTTTAAAGAAACCTGTCCAATTTGACTCCCTTGGACAAGAAATGAGAAATAGATACCTGTCTCGCGCTCACAATACTCTCTATATTCCGGTTATCTTTCCAATCCTCTATCATTATCATACCCCCAAAATAAGAACTAAAAAATCTTTCTCAGGTATATTTAAAAAGATTAATATACAAAAGAATACAATATCTCTTCAGTAGTGAATGGTGAAAAAATGAGCGAAGAACTTGGCATGAGTGTAAAAAAAGAAGACTTTAACGAGTGGTATCTGGAGGTTATAAAGAAGGCCGGGCTGGCCAACTACTCGTCAGTCTCGGGCTGCATGGTTATAAGGCCTTACGCCTATAATATCTGGGAAAATGTCAAAAAACTTCTGGATGAAAGGTTTCAAAAACTTGGCGTAAAGAACGCCTATTTCCCCTTGTTTATACCTGAAAAACTCCTGAAAAAGGAGGAACAGCACGTGGAGGGTTTCTCCCCTGAGGTGGCATGGGTAACAGAAGCTGGTTCTTCGAAACTCGACGAAAAACTTGCAATAAGACCCACCTCCGAGACAATAATGTATGAATCATATTCAAAATGGATTAGAAGTCATAGAGATCTTCCATTAAAATT
>JAGLWW010000167.1 GCA_023133195.1 Candidatus Aenigmatarchaeota archaeon | reverse complement strand
AATTTCTGTCCGGACAAGACATAAATATAATTTCCATCCGTCTTCACGATATCTGCCTCATCAACACCCTCTACCTGTATGTTGGTTTCAGAGTAATCAGGAGTACCGCTATCTGTTTCTGCAAAGTCCTTGGCAAAAGATTGTTCAGCTATTTCTCCAGCCATCGGGACCGGAGTTCCCAGAGCTTCCACGGCTCCCATGCTTCTCATCCCGACGCCATAATATCCATAATATTCTTCAGATTCGTTTATGAATTCTTTCATCTGCTCGCATGAGGAAAAGGTATTGTACTCGCCCATCTCTTCATAAATTTTAGAGGTTTCATGGACTTCAGGTAAAAAATAAAATACACCAAACAAGAGAATTAAAACTGTTAAAATCAAACCAACTGCCATTATGTTTTTCATGTTTATTTCATGCACACCAATAAATAAAAAACTGCGTATTTTATTCGGTTTTTCCCTAACAAACAATGAATTGATTCAAAAGCCTTGAATTTGGTTATAATCATAAAGCCAACAATTAAGTTATTTATAGAGAACGGTTACATATAGTTTTATGGTCGGGAGAAAAAAATCAAAATTCAGGTTTTCCGGCGGTTTGGTCAAGAAAATAATTTTTGCATTAATAATTCTTGCTTTCGTCTGGTACTTCAGGCCATGGTTTCACGGAATTTTCATGTTCTTTTACAGGTCACCCATTGTGATTGAAATTCTGATAATCCTGTTGGTTTTATTCAAGGTTGTGTTCAGGAAAGGAAAAAAAATCAAACTCCATGAATTTAAGGACGGGGAATTTTCCGCAAAAGATATTAATTTCAATTTTTATTTACTGCCGTTTTTGATAATCCTTTTTACGATTTCCCCTATTTTTTCATCTATAATGCCCCAGCTTCATCTTGCAAATGAGCTTGACTATAAGACAATAGACAGTTTACCGGAAACAAATGAAAACATAAGGCTTATGCCGTATGAAGTTGCTTACAGATACAGCAAAGACTCTCTTCAGTTGAGCCAATACAAGCTTGGAACGGAAAACATAGCCAACGTTAACGGCAATTTGTCCTGGATGTTTCCTTTGATACCGGATGGATTTATCCTCGAGTTTATGCTGAAAAATAAGGGTGTTGTCTTCGTTGATGCCACAATCCAAATGAAAAATACACACATAGTCTGGAAGGATTTGGAAGTTGGAGAGGGCATGCAAATATTCGACAATTTGCGGTGGAATGTGTACAA
>JAGLWW010000166.1 GCA_023133195.1 Candidatus Aenigmatarchaeota archaeon | reverse complement strand
AGGTTCCTTTTTTCTGCCGGGTTTAAATCGTCAAACACCTGTTCATATGCACCTGTCAATTCCGTGAAACTTCCTGTCTCGGTATCGTTGTAAGTTGAGTTGCCGACCCCCACTACGTATGAAGAATTGGAGAGGCCAGTGAAATCTGTTCCGTTTAAGCTTACATTGAATATCTGGTTTCCGGCATTCTTGATTTCCAGCGGATAAGCATCCGTAGAATTAACTGTCTGGTTAGGAACTCCGGAAAACGTTATCGTGGATGTGTTGACAACCATTGCAATGAGCTCCCAGTAAGTAAAATTATCTGAAGTGAAATTGCTGGCGCCGTTCGTCACGTTTATGTCCACAGACACATTCCAGTCTCCGGAATTCCTCCAGTATTCCATGTCCCATTCCCTAAAGCAATCGCATGTGGAACCGCAGTTCTGTATAACCCCTGTATACTGAAAGACAGGATTTGAATAGCTTGTGGTGGAGTTGAATATTCTTATGTCACAGATGTCTATTGTTGTGGAGTTGCTCACGGTAACGGTCACGTTGACAGTCTTGTTTGAGTCCTCTTCAGGATATATGACTATTCCCGGATCTCCCTCATCCGGCTGTATTGTAATTGATTCCACTATTATCTTTGCACCTACTGTGAAGGTGTATTCGTAATTCGCAGAGCGGGAATTTGAAGCTCCGGTTCCGTCATTTGCCCATTGACGAACGTAATAGACTCCATCAGAAAGCTCTGGCGTTACAGTAAACTGATTTATGTCACCGGACGTCGTGTAGGCGTCACCGGAATCAGTGTAACCCGAGAAATCCACAGAGATATACTGGATAACTGAGTCGGTGGGATTAGTATCTGAGTCGGTTCCTTTAGTAAAGGTTATGGTTGGTGTTGTATCATTTGTTGTCTGACCATCCAGTGAAGCTGAGGAGGGAGCGGAAGGCTGGATATTTGTTAGCGTGAAAGAAAAGTCATAGTTGGTGGAATTATCTGAGCCGTCCGTTGCGATTAGCCGGCCGTAATAAGTCTTTGAAGCACCTCCATAACTCAGTATCACGTTAGTGACAGGCGAATCCATGCTACTGTTCGAATAAACATCACAGACTTCATTATCCCTTCCGCTTTCGTCATCGTCTATACACAAATAGGACGTGACAGAATCACTATCGTCGTCGCTTCCCTCCGTCCAGGTAAAGTCCTGTCCCGTGTCATGGGTCGTTGTCGGATCCCAGTTTGAATCAGGGTTCGGTG
>JAGLWW010000165.1 GCA_023133195.1 Candidatus Aenigmatarchaeota archaeon | reverse complement strand
GTACCATTAAAATTCTTGGAAATATTTTTTAAAAGAATTTTTCTTATAGTCATTTTAATGGGATTTCTATTTTTTAAATATTCGAAATATTCAGCATCTTCACATTTCATATTTTTTCAACACCATGTTTTAACTTATAAATCTTAACTTGTTTATTCTTGAAAACTAATTCGAAGTTTTCCAGCGTTTCATTTTCTTCATAGAGGAACATTCTAGTAAACAAAGAATTTTCCAAAGTAGGTGGTATGAATACTATATAACTTTTATCAGGATGAAGCCACACAGTTCCGGGTAGGGTTTCGTTCATCCAACTAAAATCTAAAAGCTGAGGTGTATCGTTTACGTATGTTATCTCTTTTTGGAATAAATAGTTTTTACCATCTCTTTCCATTATAACAATCCATTGATTATTTTGTTCAAGAGCAGATATACCGCTGCCATAATGATATGTTTTTATATTATAATCTTGGTCATAACTGTAACTTTGCATTGGAATTTGTGAATACAAAGGACATTTTTGTTGACCATTTGGAGTGTAGATACCAGTACCATCACACCCTGTTCCAAAGTATTGTAACCATCTAAACTTTCCTATTAAGTCATCAGAAGTTATCCAATATATTTCAGAAGCATTTCCTCTATATTTCAATAAAAGATTCTTTGCTTCTGTTTCGTTATCAGTTACAAATATCTTTCCCAAATGAGTTATTCTGGTGTTTAGACCAGGTTCACAATCTTCATCAGTACAGTGAGCACCATCTGCTATATTTCTTCTTTCTGATATTCCAGCAATTCTATGCCCAGGGTCCCACCAACTTCCAACAACAGCGTCTTCTGCAGTTTCATTTTTCAAAAACATATACGCGTCTTCCCAGTTGCTGTTAACCGGCTCGGACATGCCTCTAACCAAAGCTGCCTGTGAACCCTGTGAAAATGTTATTATAACAGCTACCAATACTGCAGTAATAAAAATAGGTTTAGATATCTTTGGTATAATTTCATCTTTTTTGTTTATTATCAATAAAATTATAGTTAATATTATACTTAAGATTAATCCAATTTCAGGTTTTGTTATAGAAATCAAAACCGTTCCAAGAAAACCAAAACTTATCAAAGGCGCATATTGTCCCATACTTTTAATATTTCTATATGATTCTGAGAAAGCAATAGCAGATGCTATACACGCAGCTGGGGCAAAAACCAACATAAATCTTATGCCCCGTGTAATCGCGAAGAAGCTTATTCCAGCCCATGTGA
>JAGLWW010000164.1 GCA_023133195.1 Candidatus Aenigmatarchaeota archaeon | reverse complement strand
TCAGCTAAGTCTAATATCATAGTCCCTTCCGGGTGTTTCTTCAGATATTTTAGGATTTTAGCCTCAGTTGACATCTAAAAACCTCTAAGAAAATGCAATATTTTGTGGACTAAAGCGACCACTCTTTGGGGGAAATTCATCATGTATACACCGAGTAAATTTGGGGGATTTATGGTGTGTTAAGTGCGTTTTTAAGGGGGTGTTCTATTTTCTTTGGACTCTAATGGTGGACCCTTATGTTGTACATATATGTATAAACATATTAGTGTGTCGAGGTTTATATGTATTTCTCAAACTGTCGAGAAATGACAAACAGCAAGAGAATATATTCTCCCTTTGAAATTTCTAAATTGACTTTATTGTCGATAGACAGACGACAGGAACCGACAGCTTTTTAAATAAGCAATTTAATTTAATAGATAGGTGTGATAATGGGTGAAAAATCGGGTGGTAAGGTAATTATTTCTGAAGATTTGCTTAAAATAAAGGACATGATAGGTAGACCAAGAAAAATAAAGATAAGGGATAGCAGGGAAGAAGTCCTTATACAGCTCAAGGAGCTTGGGTATAAAATAGAAGTAATGGAAAAGAACAAAAAAGAAACAGATAAGAGCATAGCTCCAAAAAGAAAGAAACAGATAATATTTCTCTTAAAAGACAGGAAACTCATTTCTCCTGACGTAGGAAGAGCTCTGGGAATATCAAGAAGCAGGGCAAATGAATACCTTAAGTTTATGGAAGATGAGGGCATATTGAGAAGTGAAAAAAGAGGGAGAAAAAAGTTCTATACGCTAAAAGAGGGATTCTCATGCGAGAAATAATAGGAATTGTTTCAGGCAAAGGAGGCGTCGGTAAAACCACGACTACGGTAAATTTAGGAATGGCCATGCATAAACTTGGAGAAAACGTTGTTATACTGGATGGAGACCTTAAAAACCCTAATTTTGGGATGCATCTGGGTATTTTAAACTACGACACAACTATAAACGAGGCTATAGAGAAAGATATGCCGCTTTTTGAGGCCCTGCACATACATGAAACAGGCCTAAGATTCATTCCAGCCCACATATCGCTTCATTACCTTAATACGAACCCCAGAAAGCTTAAAAATATGTTTGATATGTTTGACTCAAAAGTCCTCATAGATTCTCCCCCAGGCCTTGGCGAGAACGCTTTGGCCGTGATGGAGGCATGCGACAAGATTATCGTAGTGACAGGTCCCTATCTGCCTGATTTAACCGACTGTATGAAAACCATAGAAATAGCGAGGG
>JAGLWW010000163.1 GCA_023133195.1 Candidatus Aenigmatarchaeota archaeon | reverse complement strand
ATTCCAAAATTTTACCGGAACCATTGGCAATACAAGGCAAATTATTACAGACTCTTATTACGTATTTCCCCTTTGGTTTTGTTGAGAGAAATGAATAAAAGCTTCCTGTCTCATAAATTTCTACCAGTGGTATGCCCAGTTTTTCGCTTAACCTAACAAGCTCTTTTTCTTTCAGATACCCACAACGTTTCTGTATTTTTTTAAGTTCTTCAAGAATCAAAAGAATCACCGCATGAACTTTTATATGTAACTGAGAATAAATAATTTCTGCTATGTACAAACAAAGTTATAAAAACTTAGTTAATCTCTCAAATTTAAGTGTTAACATAAACCATAGTGTCATGAAGGAAATGGGAGAGTTCTCCTTATACTCTGTTTTCTCCTTTGTCTTTCCGTTTCTTTTGTCAGGTTCCCAGTTATTTATGGGCACAATGATAAATATGACGCTTCTTGGCGGAGCGCTTTATCTCAAAGGAAAAAAACTGATACCGCTTATAGTTTTACCGAGTTTGGGTGTGTTGTCAAGAGGTATAATTTTTGGTCCCATGACAATTTTTCTGGTTTTTATGCTACCTTTCATATGGATAGGCAATTCCATCCTGATTTTCTCGGTAAAGTTATTCCATTTAAAATTGAAAAAGTCATATGTCTTTTCTTCAGTTTTTGGCAGTGGTCTGAAGTTTGCTTTTCTTTTTTCTTCAGCTCTGGTTCTATATGTTTTGGGAATAATTCCCGCACCCTTTCTTATAGCAATGGGACTGATGCAGCTCATAACAGCAGTCTCTGCAAGTCTTATTGTCTGGCCCATAAACAAGACAAGAAAAAAACTTAAGAAATGAGTTACATCTGAATTCTTTCGGGCAATATCTCTAGTTCACCCTTATATTTCTTGACTTCGCCTTCTATTCCCATTTCCACCCCATTTCTTATTTCTCCGGGGTTTATCTTCAGTCTTTTTATGGAATTCTCGAAAATAACTATTTTTATTTTACCCGTATCATCTTTTAGCGTGAAAAACAGATGTTCTCCGTTATAATAACTTGAATAGACACGACCTTCTACGGAAACCAGAGCCCCGATTTCATCTTCACTTATCTCGCCTATTGAAATCACTTTGGCCTCTACATACTGGACTCCTATGAAAAGTATGACCAGACCAAGAATTGAGCAAAACAAACACAATCTCAGAAGATATTTGTCATTCATTTTATCATCTCATTTATCACTGTGATAAATTCCGAAATCGAAAATTTCGTATTTTCGGAATTTTGCGACTT
>JAGLWW010000162.1 GCA_023133195.1 Candidatus Aenigmatarchaeota archaeon | reverse complement strand
TCGTATAATTTAAAATCTGACTCTCGTAATGGAAAGATCGCATTCCCCTAAAATAGCTTGATGTTATATTCAGCTTTAAATTAAATTTTTCTTTTTCATACTCTTTAAACGGGGCAGGTCTTGGCGTATAAAAAGTAAGTTCAACTGGTTTTGATTTTACAAACCCCTCTATGCCATCTACTTCTATATAGCTTTCATCGGGTGGGTGTTTTTCCGGCTTCACGAGTTCCAGTTTTGAAGGTTCTACCTTAACGTTCATTTCTATAGGGTCTTTGCCCATGGGTTTGTACAGATGGACAGGAGGTTTCACCTCTATTCTCCATGGGGGCTTTTCCAGTACGTCTATTTCTACATAATAGGTTTCATTTCCGTTTATGTTGTAGAAGTAAATGTTTTCTTTAAGCGTCTGTCCTTTCTTGACTGACAGATCTTTCCTGGTTTGTTTTATACCAAACGGTATTACAACATCCTGATTCAGTAACTCTTGAACTATGCAGATGGTTTCCCTTGTTTGCGGGTCCATCCAAATGGTCATAGTCTTGTTCTGTTTTTGCTCGGTGTACTGGAACTTCCAGTATGCTTTCTCCTCAAAGTCGGGTCCACAGTCCTCTCTTATTTCATCGATTTCTCTTTCTATAATATCTTTTGATATCACATATCCCTGTACCCTTGCTTCGGGATATGCCCTGAGAAAATATTTTGCAGAAGGGTTTTCATTGATTATTTCCAGGATGTTCTCAATTCCGCTTTCCTTTGGCTGGAAGTAAGACATAGAGAGGAATATAATTATTACAAGCATCACGATATTTGTCAACACAAGTTTCTTCATATATATTATTATGTCTGGATAAATTAAAATAAAAAAAGAATAGGATATTTTTGTTTAGCTTTTTACTAGTTGCCTTCGCTACTTCTTGCTATTACTGTCAGAGTTCCCTGAGTCAACTTACCCTTTGCTACGCCGTATGGCAAATAAATCTTCAGGTCCGCTACTGTGGAGTTGCCCGGATATATGACTGTTTCAGAGAAGAACTCGTTGTAATTATCTGCTGCAGGTCTGAAGTCCACGCCACCGTCACCCGGAAGCTGAGCATTCCAGTGCGACCATCTCAACTGGTCTCCGCCGTCATGTACTATTACCGTGTAATTTCTTCCTCCTATGTTCACATCGGCATAACACCATCCACCCGAGCCGTCTGTAAGCGTTCCTGTCCTGCAGTTTGTGCCTGGAGCATTGGTTAAAGCACCAGCACAAGCAGAGAAGTCTATTGTACCTGTGA
>JAGLWW010000161.1 GCA_023133195.1 Candidatus Aenigmatarchaeota archaeon | reverse complement strand
TGCCAGACTGCAAGGATAAACCTGGCCGAACTTTTCGGGAAAATATGCAAGGGTATAGGAAAAGGCGGTGGCCACCCGCCAGCAGCCGCGGCAAGCATACCAATAGAAAATGCGGACAAATTCATGGAGAGATTAAAAAACTATTTGGAAGGGATTTGACGAGCCATTATGAATGCGTGATCCTTCTCGAGGGGCCCCAACTTTAACCATTTTAATATACTAAAACCTGCCTTCTTTATTTTCTTGATTTCCTCTCTGTATATCTGGTTCGGATTTTTGGTTATGTCAACGCTCCTTGACTTTATTGCAATCATTAAGTGACCCTGCGGCTTAAGAAACTCCCTACAGTTTCTTATTGCAATCTCTGTGGCATCAGGCTGTGCCACGTCACAGTAAACCAGGTCAACTTTTTCTATTACGTCTGCGTAATCCTGAGGTTTGCGGGCATCTGCCAGAATTGGAATTAGGTTTCTTCTCTTGTTGCAGAGTTTTAGGAATTCTCTCATCATTCTCTCCGAGAATTCTACTGCAAAAATTATTCCTTCCTCTCCAACTATGTCGCTTAAGTGAGAAGGGGTTGTACCTGTGGCTGACCCCAAATAAAGGATTTTCATTCCTTTTTTGATTGGTATCTTTTTCAGACCTTTCTTTATTGCGGCAGCAAGCTTTGACCTGTATGGAATCCATTCCCTGTATTCTGTTTTCCCGCTTTTTAGAAGTGGCTCGCCATAAACCTTTTGCCCGGGTCTCATGTTTAATGTAAAAATCTTGCCGTTGTCAAAAAATATGCCCGGAGATATCTCTTTCATAGAAACCGCTATTTCTTTGCTTTCTTCAATCTGGCTATGTATCCTGCAATTTTGTTTCTGTTACCTTTTGAGTCTATAACCTTTTTAAGGAACTCTTTGTTCTTGTCAAAATCTGCCATGAGTTCGTCTGGATACTTCTCTATAAGCTCTTTAGATATGTTCTTTATGAAAGTTGTCTTTATGTTGCCCATTTCATCACCTTTGTGGTGAAATTTGAAACTTTGGAAATTTTAAATTTCCAATATTTGGAACGAAGTTCCAAAACGCAAGTTTCATATATTCTATCACCTTTTTAAAACTCTGGTTTTAGTTATTTATATCTAATTCTATTAATAAATGAGTATGATTTTCATATCTTACTGCATAGCAGGGGTATTTGCCCTGAATCAGAAAAAAGAAGTACTAGAATTTTCTTTGTTCCCAAAAGACCCTAAAACCATAATAAAGAAGATGGAAAAACTTGGGGAGGGGGAAAAAACAGAAGAACTG
>JAGLWW010000160.1 GCA_023133195.1 Candidatus Aenigmatarchaeota archaeon | reverse complement strand
TCATGCATATTATTGAACCTCTAATCCAAATTATTTAAAGTTGAAAATTCGGGTCTGTCCAAAGCTTCCTCAAAAAGTGGAAGATACTCCATATCAGTCTTAAGATTTCTGGTGTCTATTTCAATACATTTCTTAACTATAGGAGGTGTAACCAATAAACCGGCGACGTATAAAACCGAAAACCCTGTGGAAAAGAAAAACGGGTCTTCTATTATGTTTTGTGCACTAAGATAAGTTACAGCAGCAACCAAAGGAACAGTGGCACCAAACGAAACTAATTTAAGCATGTTGAATCTTTCAGTAAGGCCTTTATAGGAATTCTCTTTATTCTCAAATTCCTGTTCTGTTATAGGCATTAAACCTTTAATTGTCTTTTTTTCCTCTTCGTCGTTGTCAATTACCATAGCCGGATAACCGTTTTTCCTGAAATCGTCTGTCACTTCCATTACCGCTGTGGGATATTTTTGGCAAGAACCGATAAAAGTATATATGGGTATGCCGTCGTTAACTCTTTTTTTGAAACCCAATTTTTTAGAGCCGTTTTTCGAAGAAAACATGTTAGATATTTTGGTTTAGAAAAGATTTAAACTTAAAAATGAAGGGAGTAACTTTATATATTCTGTTTCTTAAATAAAATTATGATTGGTTCAAAAAACAGCAAAGTCTCTGCTTTAGTACAGATACTCGACCAGGAAATATCGGGAGCCATAAGTAACCTAGATGAAGGGAACATGAACGATGCAAAGGCAAAACTTGAATATGCAAAAAGTATAACCGGGAAACTATATAATTTAAATTCTGCCTTGAAGAAATCCGTGAACAAGGAGCTCAAGGAATTTGATGAGCACATAAAAAAATTTTCAGCAAGTTAATCCCCCTGAATAATGGTTCTGGTATTAGTTTTAGATATGCTGAGATGGCTTTATGAAAACAGGCTATTTGCCCTGGATTTATGTAAATTATTATACCTTTTTATCGGCTGTGGGAAGGCTTTTTGGCAACGATTTGGAAATAGAATACAGGAACTCAAAGATTTTTGTGAAGGGTTCGAAAAAACTTATTCTTTTTAATCTTACCAGACATTTGAGGATAGAAATGGTTGAAATTTCACTGAAGGGCAAATATGTCAAATGTCCCTTTAAAATAAGATATTTGATGATAATCGTAGCCAAATCCGAAAAGAGAGTTAGATTAAAGGCAATTTTTCCTAAGGTATAAATCTTTTCGGGGCCCAATTTTTCTTGATGATGTTAGAACTAGTTCCCAAGGATTTGCTTGATAATATAATAAAAGATAGATGCAAAAATATTCCTCCTTACCCACTAATCATACCT
>JAGLWW010000016.1 GCA_023133195.1 Candidatus Aenigmatarchaeota archaeon | reverse complement strand
GGGCCGTGCGTCTCTCCGATGTAAAAGTAGTGCCGAATTTTCCGATTACTCCACAGACTGAACTCATAGAAAAACTGGCCAAATGGAAAGCAAATGGGGAATGGAAGGGTGATTTTGTGGATGTGGAAGGAGAGCATTCCGTGATGTCCGCGTGCATCGGAGCAGAAGCTTCTGGTGTAAGGACCTTTACCGCTTCAAGTTCCCAGGGAACGTTGTACATGCATGAAGTTATGT
The DNA here is from genome assembly GCA_023133195.1 of Candidatus Aenigmatarchaeota archaeon. Classification (GTDB taxonomy): domain Archaea; phylum Aenigmatarchaeota; class Aenigmatarchaeia; order PWEA01; family JAGHBM01; genus JAGLWW01. The sequence continues at coordinate 10,284 of JAGLWW010000016.1, read as the reverse complement.
ACATAGCCGCAGGGATAAGACTTCCGATAGTAATGGTTAACGTTTCGCGCGGCCTGTCCGCTCCAGTGACTTTGTGGACTGACCAGAACGACATACTTGCTATGAGGGATACAGGATGGCTTATATTTTTCTCCCAGAACAATCAGGAAGTGCTTGACACAATCATACAAGCCTACAAGATTTGTGAAGATGAAGACGTGATGCTTCCTGCACTTGTAAACATGGAAGGTTTCATACATTCCTATACAAGGGAACCCGTTGAAATACCTGACAGGTTTGAAGTCGCAAAGTTCCTGCCAAAATACAAACCCAAAGTTATATTGGACCCAAAGAATCCCATGTGCCAGGGGATTTCAGCCATGGGAAAGGATTACATGGAATTCAAAGCACAGGAACACAAAGCCCAGCTAAACGCAATAGAAAAAATTAAGGAAATCGGAAGAGGATTTGAGAAATCCTTTGGAAGAAAATATGGACTTGTAGAAGAATATAAAATGGATGATGCCAAATTTGCCTTCGTGACAACGGGAGCTATATCCACTACGGTTAAAGAAACTGTGAACAGATTGAGAGAAAAAGGCAAGAAGGCTGGTTTGTTAAGATTGAGAGCATACAGACCCTTCCCTGAGGAAGAGATACAAAGAGCTTTGGAAGACGTTAAGAAGATAGCTGTCATAGACAACAACATCGCACCCGGATATGGCGGTATAGTGTTTCCGGAAATCAAGGCAGCGCTTTACGATAATGATGCAATGGTATCTGATTTTATCGTTAGCTTAGGAGGAACTCACACCGGCCTGAAAGATTTCTTGGAGATATACAAAAAGATGGTTGGAGATAAGAAACCAAAAAAATACTGGCTGTTGTAAATGAAGATTATTAAAAAAACTGATAGTAAAAAGAAGTTCGTTAAGAGAGACCTCTTTCCTATAGTTGACATGGTTGTAAAAAGAATTGGCAAACCAAAACTAAAAGAAGTTACATTCCTTTTCACAGAAAACCCGAAAAAAGCTTTTCTTGACATAGCCAATCCAGAAAGGATGTATCATGGAAGGCGATATGATAAGATGGAATTCTGGTTATCAGAGAGCGTATCGTCTTTTTCAATACAGGGTAATGACAAAGCAAATATAATGATAAACGTAAAGGACCCTTACATAAAGGATTATGATTACGCAACAGGCTTGATAGCCCACGAGTTTATGCATACTATAGAGAAATCAAGGGGAATTGAACCGAGGATATCAAAAGTCGGCAAGAAACAATGGCCGTCTATAATAAAGACACTTGAAAAAATAGGGGAGAACTATGAAGAAGTTCTGACAGACCTCATAAAACTGGTCACGTTTTTCATACTATGCATGAAGGATATTATTGTCGAGACAAGGCTCATAGAAATAGGTTTTGAAAAAGAATCATTTGTCCATAAAAAGATGTGTTCAGCTACAGGAAAAAAATACATTAAGGTAAACAAATCAAATCTGGCCAACACAATCATATTGTACGTAGGTTACGAGACTATGTGGATTCCCTTCAGATTAAATGCTCCGCAGTATGTAAAGGGAATTGAAAGACCCTTTACCGTTCCGAAAATCGTGGAAAGGGAATGCAACAGGATAGTAAAGGAATTGAAAGACATAAAAATTTGTGCAAAAAACCATGAGAAGGAAATAATGGAGGTCGTTACAACCGGTCTTCATGTGTACAGAAGATTATATAAAAAAATGTGACCCTGAATTTAAAAGCTTTTCGTGTAACCTATTTAAGAATAGAAATACTTTTTTAATTGAAAAGAATTGGTAAAAAATATGAAAACAAATTTCAATTTCCACCTAAAGAGGTGAAACTATGAAAATAACCGATGGTATATTCCTGTTGGATGGAGCAGAATTCGACTCCAATGTATTCTGCATAAACAATGAAATATTGGTAGACTGTGGCAGCGGGTTCTATATAAAAGAAACACTCGATCAGATGGCAGAATATGGTTTGAACCCAAAAAAAATAACAACAATAATAATCACTCACGCACACTTCGATCATTGTGGCGCAGCAAAGAAATGGAAAAAGCTAACAAAAGCTAAGATTTTGGTGCACGAAAATGACAGGGAAGCTTTGGAAACAGGCAAAGGTACTATGGCTGAAGAATTTGAAGTTGAATACAAAGAAGTAAAGGCAGATGGGATCCTGAAAGAAGGGGGAACCATAGGAACGGGTAAATACTCCTTTAAGGTCATACACACTCCGGGCCATACGCCGGGAGGAATATGTCTCTGGGACGAAAACAACAAAATACTTGTAAGCGGAGATACCCTGTTTCTTGACGGAGTTGGCAGAACTGACCTTGAAGGCGGGAATGAAAATGAATTAAAAAAATCCATTCAAAAGATAAAAAAGCTTGGTGATATTGACATACTCCTCCCGGGACACGGTGCACCTGCATCCAAAAGAAACATTTATGCAAAAGATGCCATTAAAAAGGCGTTGGATAGCATATAAAAAAAGTAAAAATCAAATAGTTTTGCAGGAAATCACGTTTTCATTTATCTCAAATTTTACAGGCAGGAATTTCTCAATAACCCACATGTTGGATTTGCAGTGGTCTGTAATCTCGGAAACGGAAATCTTTCCACTCCCTGTCAGAGCCATGTAAGGTAATATCTGGTCTGCCATCCATCTGTCCAGGCAGGCTCCGCTGTCCATCTGACTTTTTAGGAGGAGAGCACATTCCCTTCCGATTTCCTCGGCTGGTTTTCCCTTTTCACCCAATACATCGGCCCCAAGCTTTGTGTTGCTGTAATGAACATGGGCATGAATAGAAGTTCCTGTTGAAAGAGCGTCCACATAAACAGCATGCTCATGCCCCTTCTCATTAAGAATTTCCCTGAAAGCTTTTAGTTGTCTCTCTGAAACTTTTTTTTCCTTAAGGTCTCTGGAAGAGATGGACCATATATCTATCCTATTTAGCTTGCCTCTCTTTGTTAACTCCAGTTCTTTTAGATTCGGGCTTGGCTGTATCCTGACTCTTACCTTTCCGCCTCCTCTGGGATAAAAACCGTGCTTACGCACGTCAACTCTTATGTTAACGCCCATCCTGTCAATAAAGTTACAGAAAACGTGCCTGAAAAAATCAGTTGTGGGGCTCCAAAGGACGTTTGTACCTCCAATTAAATTTATTTCCGTCTTTTTTTTTGTATGAATGACAGGAGGAATCAAGGCATGAAGCAAAAGAGTTATGGAACCCGCGGTTCCTATGTCCACGTCAAATTTTCCTCCGTTTACCTTTCCTGGAGAAAATTCCACCTCGGTGGAACCTATCTTGCCTCCTTTCACCTTTCCGTTGCATATTTTTGCAACGGTTTCTATAGCCTTTAGATGTTGGGGTTTTAAACCGGGCCTGGGCCTTCCCTTCCTTATGTTGTAAATTTTAAAAGGCTTGCCTGTAATTGCAGAAAGAGCAACGGAAGTGCGAAGAATTTGTCCGCCACCCTCCAAATGAGAACCATCAACTTTTATCATATCTCGCAGACCTCCCCGCTTTGCGGGGCGTGAGCATCATATCCCTGTTCTTTCAGTTCACTTGCAAATTTGTCGCAGGAATCTCCGTGTATAACAAAAACCTTTTTCGGGTCTATCATCTTTACGTAATCAAACAATTCACTCCTTCCTGAATGAGCGCTGAGGTCTATGAAATCTACTCTGCATTTAATCTTGAAGTTGTTTTCCTCTGTAACATAATTTCCCGTCTCCAAAAGCGTATGACCAGCGGAGCCCGGAACCTGAAAACCGGTAAGTGTCAGCGAACAATTCTTTTTGTCATAAAGCTTTTCCAGATAATGGGCTATCGGTCCGCCGTTAAGCATGCCTGATGTGGTAACAATTATACAGGGTCTCTTTGCTGCATCATTTCTCTGCCGGTTGTTGTAAACTTTTTCAATGTTTTTATAAATTTTATCCAGTTTCTTTGGCTGTCTTATTAGCTCAGGATATTTCATAATTATTTTGGTCGCATCCACCGCCATTCCGTCAAGGTAAATTGGATACTTGTCCAGACCATATTTTTCCAGTATGAGAAGCACTTCCTGGGCCCTGCCGACTGCAAAGCATGGAACCATTGCTGTTCCGTTCATTTCCAGTGTCTCCCTTACTTTTTCAGTCAGTTGTTTTTCCTGTATTTCCCTGTCAGGATGCTCCCTTTCTCCGTAGGTAGATTCCATTATTAAAATGTCCGTGTTCTCGCGTATGGGCTCAAGACCTCTTAAAAGTTCCGTGTCTCTGGTCTTTATATCGCCTGAATAGACCACAGATTTTTTGCCTGTATTCACATGGAAACTCACGGAGCCCGGTATATGACCTGCATCGTAAATGCCGATTGATGATTTCCCGACGTAAAACTGCTGGCCATAAGTTATCCTGTACTCGTTTTTTTCCATGGTTTTTAAATCCTCTTTAAAGAAATATTTTTCCTGATTTCTCAGGTTAGCGAGTTTTATGCTGTCATTGAGAAGAATCCTCGCAAGGTCAAATGTGGTTGCAGTGGAATAAGTAGGGCCTCTGTAACCCCTGTTATAGAGGTTCGGAACGAAACCCGAATGATCCAGATGAGCGTGTGAGAGCAACATCGCATCCAAGTCCAGTTTTACCTTTAAAGGTATTTTGGGTGCCTGTAAAGGACCCTCGGCCTGGCTGATTATCTTTATCCCGTAATCAAAGAGCATCTTCTCATTTCCTGTATTTAGCAGAACTCCTGATCTGCCTACTTCTCCCGCCGCGCCTAGAAATTTCAAGTTCATAATATCACTATAAATTATTTTTATTTATCTTTTAAATCTGTTTTAATGAAATATAAATAACAGGGAATAAAACTTAATAACGGTGTTTTTATGGATTTGGAGAAGAAAGTAGAACTAATAAAAGATTTTGCAGAAGAAATCATAACGGAAGATGAACTTAGGCAAACGTTTGAAAATAAAAGTCACCCAGTAGCTTACGATGGTTTTGAACCAAGCGGAGTGGCCCCGATTCATTTTGGTCTTCTTAGAGCTACAAATCTAAAGAACATGTTAAAGACTGGTATCAAGTTTAAACTTTATTTGGCAGATTACTTCGGTTTTATAAATAACAAGCTTGGTGGGGACTTAGAAAAAATAAGAACAGCCGGAAAATATTTCATAGAAGTCTGGAAAGCTTGTGGGATAGATACAGATAAAGTAGAGGTTATATGGGCAAATGATATAATGGATAAATTAGTGTACTGGGACAAAACGCTCAGAATAGCAAAAGAAACCACACTAAGCAGAACAAAAAGATGCATAACGATAATGGGAAGAAAAGAAGGTGATATAATAAACACTGCCCAGTTGTTTTACCCTTCAATGCAAGTTACAGATATATTTGATATGAAAATAGATATTTGTCAGTTAGGAATGGATCAGAGAAGGGCACATATGCTTGCAAGGGATGTTGCAGACAAATTAAAATGGAAAAAACCTGTGGCAGTACATCATCATATCTTGCTTGGACTGCAAGGCATGAAAGAAGGTAAAACAAAGGAAGAGACCATAATGTCTTCTAAGATGTCAAAATCAAAACCTGAAACTTGTATCTACATGCATGAAACATTTGAAGAACTTCAGAAAAAAATAAACAAGGCTTACTGTCCGGAAAAGCAAGTTGAAGGCAATCCACTTTTGGAATATTGTAAATATATCATATTCAAAGAGAAAAACTCTATCTTAATCGAAAGACCGAGCAAATTTGGAGGGAATTTAGAAGTCCAAAGTTATGATGAACTTGAGAAAATATACAGAAAGGGAAATCTTCATCCTTTAGACTTAAAGAAAATGATAGTAGTTGAACTAAATGAACTAATAAAACCTGTTAGAGAATATTTTGAAAAGAACAAAAAAGCAGGAGAACTATACAACACTGTTAAACATTTGAAAATAACTAGATGATTTTATGTATGAAAATAAATTTTCAATATTTTTCATGGGGGTGAAAAAATGTTGGATATAAACCTCATACGGAACGAAACCGAGATGGTAAGGGAAAACCTTAAGAGAAGAGACAAAAAGGAAAACCTGAAACTTCTGGACGAATTTCTTAAAAAGGATGGAGAATGGAGAAAACTCAAGACAAAGAACCAGGAACTCCAGCACAAGCGCAATGTTCTAAGCAAGGAAATTGGTTTATTAAAAAAAGGTAAGAAAGATGCTTCCAAGCAAATGAAGGAAGTTGCTGATATTCCGAATAAGATAAAGAAAAATAATCAGAAGACTGAAAAGTTAAGGAAAGATTGCGATTTGCTTCTAATGAAGATACCAAACCTGATTCATGATTCTGTCCCGGACGGAAAGAGCGAAGAGAATAATGTCGTGATAAGAGAGTTCGGTGAAATGAAGAAAGACTTCAAACCAAAAGACCATCTGGAAATAGGAGAAAATCTTGGCATAATAGATAGGGAAAGAGCAACTAAAGTATCTGGAAACGGTTTCTATTATCTGAAAGGTGATTTGGTTCTTCTGGATTTTGCACTCATCAGATTTGCAATGGAACATATTATGAAGAAGGGTTATACGCTCATAGAAACTCCGTTTATGATGAACCGTAAACCTCTGGAAGGAGTTGTGAACATAGAGGAATTTAAGGATACCATATACAAACTGGAGGATGAGGATTTGTATCTCATAGGAACGGCAGAAGCTCCTCTTGCAGCGATGTATATGGATGAAGTCCTAAAAGAGGATGATTTACCTTTAAAATTGGTTGGCTTCAGCACCAGCTTCAGGAAAGAAATCGGTTCCCATGGAAAATACAGCCGCGGTTTGTTCAGGATGCACCAGTTCAACAAACTTGAACAGATGATAATATGTAAGCCGGAAGATTCCTGGGAATATCTTGAAGAACTGCAAAAAAATGCAGAGGAACTGTACCAAAAACTTGGGCTAGCTTACCGCGTTGTTAACACCTGCAGTGGCGAACTGGGTGACAAACAAGCAAAGATGTATGACATAGAAATTCTCATGGGCGATGATAAATACAGGGAAATTGGCTCCAATTCCAACTGCACGGATTATCAGGCTCGTCGATTAAACATCAAATACAGGGAAAAAGAGGGACAACCACCGAAGGGATATGTTCACATAGTAAATAATACGGCAATTGCAACCTCAAGAACAATGATAGCAATTCTGGAGCAGTACCAGCAGAAGGACGGTTCTGTTGCAATACCTTCGGTATTGCAACCGTATATGAACGGGAAGAAGGTAATAAAACTTTGACGCTTTTATTAATTCCAAAAATTAAAAATTCTTATGAAAGTTTTTAAAAAAATTATCAAGCAATCTTTGCCTGTTCTATTGATTTGCATATTTGGGGAGATACTTGCAGGCATCTTCCTCCTAAATATTGAAAAATATTTAAGCGTATTGCCGGGAATCCTTATACTTATTCCCGCTGTAATGGGAACGAGAGGAAACATTCTGGGCACAGTATCCACAAGGCTTACCTCCGCGCTTCATCTTGGTTCCATTTACCCAAGAATGAGAAAAAATCCTCTTCTAAAGACAAACATCAAGGCAGGATTTTTTCTGAGTGTCTTAATTTCTCTGATTACAGGTATTGTGGCGCACTTTGTATGCTTGGGTCTGGGGTTCCAAAGCATGGGTATTATTAATTTTGCGTTCATTTCTCTCATGGCAGGTTTCTTATCAGATTCAACGCTCATATTGCTTTCAGTGTTTATTTGCTTTTTCGCTTTCAGAAGAAATGTAGATCCGGATAATATAATAATACCTATCATAACGACTATCAGTGACTTCACTTCAATACTATTCCTGTTACTGGCAGTCTATATTGTCCAAATTATTTAAATAATCAAAATAAAATATAATGGTGTGTGAAAATACATGGGAAGTAATGTAAAAGAGTTATTAGAGGAATTAAAAAATCTGTCCGAACTTATGCTGGACCTGGCTTATTCTGCCGTGTTTTTTAAGAACAAGGATATCGCAAAAGAAGTTGTCGTGTTATTTGATGAAATTGAGGAACTAGAAGAAGAACTTTACATGCACCTGTTTGCAGTATCCAAAAGGATGTCAAAAAAGCTTATCTCGGTGATAGAGCTTGTTGAGACGCTGAAAAGTGTCGCCATGGCCGCAAAGAACCTGTCGGGAATCGTACTGGATGACAAGATACTTCACCCAATAATCAGGGATGTCCTAAAGGAATCCGATGAATCAATAACAAAAACGAAAATATCAAAAAACTCTGTTATGACCGATAAGACTCTTGGTGGTATGAAGTTCAGAAGCAACACGGGAATAGACGTAATCGCGATTAAAAGGGGGAGGAGATGGATTTTTGACCCAAAGAAAAACACAAAAATACATCCGGAAGACACACTCATCGCAGTTGGTTCTGTTGAAAGCTGTGAGAGAATGGTAAAAATAGCGAGTGGGAAACAAACGGAAATATAAAAAAACTTTTAAATTAATCAATCTTTTTCTATATCTATGACTACACTTATAATTTCCGAGAAGCCCAAGGCAGCTGAAAGGATAGCAAATGCCCTTTCCGATGGTACTGTAAGAAAAGAACATAACGGAAAGGCGGTTTGGTTTGAGATAGATGCAAATGGCAAGGAAGTCTTTGTTGTGCCAGCAGTCGGTCACCTTTTCACGCTGAAACAGAAAGGAGACGGTAAATGGACTTATCCCATTTTTGAGACTGAATGGGTGCCAAGCTTTGAAGTAAATAAAAGCTCGGCTTTTTCAAAGGCTTATTTTAATAATTTTAAAAATCTTAGCGGAGAAGCCAATGAATTTATAGTAGCAACGGACTATGACTCAGAAGGCTCTGTGATAGGTTACAATATACTCAGGTTCATTTGTGGAACTGAAAAAGCCAAGAGAATGAAGTTTTCGACATTGACAGAAGCTGAATTAAGAGATTCTTATAAAAATGCATCAGAAGAACTGGATTATCTTCAGATAGAAGCAGGAATAACCAGACACAAGCTGGACTGGCTTTATGGTATAAACACTTCCCGTGCATTGACGCTTGCAATAAAAAAAGCGACGAATTACTTCAAGGTGCTCAGCACAGGAAGGGTACAGGGACCGGCGCTTAGCATACTGGCAAAAAGGGAAAGGGAAATCAAGAAGTTCTTACCGAAAGCATACTGGGAACTTGAGGCAAACCTCAAGACAGACAAAGGCGAGGAAATAACAGCCAAACACAAAGAAGGCAAGTTCTGGGAAAAGAAAAAGGCAGAAGATATAAAGAATAAATGTGAAGGAAAGAATGCAATTGTATCAAAAATAAACAAAAGAAAATACAAGCAAAATCCCCCGACTCCGTTTGACCTAACCACGTTACAAACGGAAGCCCATTCCGCATTTGGATTCAACCCAAAACAAACCCTTGATATTGCACAAAGCCTTTATGACTCCAGCCTCATTTCTTACCCCCGCACATCTTCCCAAAAACTTCCGGCAAAGCTCGGGTTAAAGGCAATACTGCAGAAAATAAGCAAACAGAGAGAGTATAAAGAACTGTCTGAAAAAGTCCTTAAGGGAAAGATGAAGCCAAACGAAGGTAAAAAAGATGATCCTGCCCATCCTTCAATATTTCCGACTGGAGAAAAGCCCCAGAAGCTCAATCCATATGAAAAGAAGATTTATGACATGGTTGTAAGAAGATTTCTGTCCGTTTTTGGCGAACCTGCAATAAGGGAAACCATAGATATTGTTTTTGATATAAACGAGGAAGAATTTATCGCAAAAGGGAAAAGGACGATAGAAAAGAACTGGATAGAATTTTATGAAAAGTACGTGAATTATGAGGAACAGATACTCCCCGAACTGAACAAGGGTGACGTACTGGATGTCTTGAAACTGGTTCTTCTGGAAAAAGAGACAAAACCGCCAAACAGATACAACGAGGCATCCCTGCTCAAGGAACTTGATAGATTGAACCTTGGAACAAAAGCGACAAGGGCAAGCATAATAAAGACTCTTTTTGACAGGGGCTATGTAAAAGACAGAAAAATAGAAGTAACAGAACTTGGCTTCGCGGTGGTAAACACGCTGGAAAAATACTGCCCTGAAATACTTTCAACTGAACTTACCATAGAATTTGAGGAGAAGATGCAGGAAGTGTTAGAAGGTAAATGCAAAAAAGAGAAAGTGATAGAAGATGCAATTAAAACTTTGGCAAAGATTTTAAAAGATTTTAAGGATAATGAAGAGAATATAGGAAAGGAACTCCAGGTTGCATTGA
>JAGLWW010000159.1 GCA_023133195.1 Candidatus Aenigmatarchaeota archaeon | reverse complement strand
CATGTCTTCGTTTTTTGAGTACGCAAAAAGCGCGGCCGCCAGGGCATCCTTCTGGTGTGAATCCTTGGCCTTGAAACTCCTGACAATGTCAATCTTTTCCCTGTGCTTCAAATCCTCTTCGGGATAGAATACAAAAGAATTGAAATTTGAAGAGACCTTCATCACCATGGAAGGCGGAAGGGCCTTGTCCGTTGCTATTATTGTCGGGGAGCCGATTGATGAGATGTATTTTATCATGTTGTTCTTCCCGAAATTTCTCCTGCTCTCCAGCGCGAGAAGCTTTCCTTTAAGGTTTATGACGGCCACTGCCGCAGTAGTTCCGGGATCTATCCCTACAATGACTTTCGGAAGTTTCATTTAATCACTAAGTTAAATTATACGTTAAAGCTATTAAATTTGTTAAAGTTTGGACCGGTTTTTTTCTTTCTCAAAACCTATATAAATCATCTCGTATTTTGGTTTTATTCCTTTTTCTCTCTTCCAAGAGACTTAGAGCATCATAATATTCTTTACCTTTAAGGCCATAATTTTTTCTTTCAAGGAATTTTCCAATGTCAATTGCATAAATTATCAATCCATATTCTTCATTCAGGTCTTTCCAGGCTTCTTCTACAACACTGGCTTCTTTTCTTGCTTTTTTTGTGCTACCTTCAAAATAATTTTTTATTATCCCCGAGTATTTGTCAAACATTTCTTCATAAGACAGTTCGTTTCTGACTTCTTCTAAGAAGCAGTTTATCTTGTTTTTCAAGTATTCTTCTTTTATTTTTTCTGCCTTTTCTTTATGTTGGGGTAGATAAATTACCCATTCTTTCGTTCCTTTTATTCTCACGCGTTTTATATTTGCAGCATGAGAAATATTGTCGGTTATGCGAGGTACTAAATTTCCAAATTTTTCATATATTTTAGACTGTAACTCACAACCACTGTTTTCTTTCAAGTAATCTTCAATGTTTTCAAGAAGGCCTGTCGTGGGAATGGGTTTCCTGGTAGGAACGTTTAAAATTTTTCTCAAATTATTCGGTGATTCAAAGATAAAGATTAAATTTTTATAAGCAGTTGGCCATTGTCTTATTGGCTTTTCCAAAACGTCTTTGTTTTTAATAACCTCTGATATGGTCTTTATCCTGCAGGAAGGAATATCAAGGTTTTTTGCTATGGTTTGTGCCCCTTCTTTTTGTTCTATTCTTTCCTTTATTTCATTAAAATTAGAAATTATCTTTTCTTTGCATTCTTTATCTTTTTTTTCGTTGTATTTTTTCTGCCATTCTGCAGCTTCTGGTGATAATTTTCTCCTGACCGTTGATTTTGAAGGGTTTTTCCCAAATTCATTTTTGTGTTT
>JAGLWW010000158.1 GCA_023133195.1 Candidatus Aenigmatarchaeota archaeon | reverse complement strand
CTGGGTTCTAGATGTTTCTGTGAATTTTTAAATTACGATGAACCATAATAAGCATGAAGCCTTTCTTTAACAAAGCCCTGAGAATTTTGCTTATCACCAATGCAATGGTTCTGGCTGCTGGGGCAATGCTTGGCCCGATTTATGCTCTTTTTGTCAAGAATGTCGGTGGAAGTTTGCTGGATGCAAGCATCGCAGGAGGATTTTTTGCTTTGGCAGCAGGGATAACTACTCTATTGGCAGGAAAGTACGCTGACAAGGTAAAGGAAGACGAGCTGATTGTAGTGTTTGGCTATTCGGTCATGGGTTTGGGTTTTCTGTTTTATAATTTTGTGAATTCAATCTGGAGTCTTTTTCTTTTGCAAATTGTGATTGGTTTTGCGGAGGCCTTCTATTCCCCGGCCTTTGATGCTTTGTATTCAAAGCACCTTACTAGAAAAAAGGCAGGCAGAGAATGGGGGGCATGGGAAGGAATGCGTTATTTTACAACTGCTTTTGGGGCCATAGTCGGCGGTTTTATTGTGGTACAATTCGGTTTCGGTGCGATATTTACGATTATGTCAGCACTCTGCTTCTTAAGCGCCATTTACATTTACTTTTTGCCCAGAAAAGTTCTTTAAGTGTTCCGTGGAATTCAGTTTCTCTATCTTATAATTTCCCTTTTCGTCTATTTCTAGAATTGTTACTGATGTGTTTTCGGTTTTCAGTTCTCTGTACCTTTCAATTTCCCATCCGAATATGTAAAGAAGAAGCTCCTGAATGTTTCCTGCATGAGTCACCAGAAGTATGTTGTCGTTTTTATGTTTCTCAAGAATCCTTTTGTAAAACTTTATCGTGCGTTCTCCCATTTCAATGCTCGTTTCCCCGTCTTCTGGTTTAAATTTTCTAAACTCTTCAGAAGTCATGTTCTTGAAAAGGTCATCAGTATTTGTTCCGTTAAGTTTTCCGAAGTTTCTTTCTCTCAAAAGCTTTTCATCTTTTAGCTCTATATTAAGATGATATTTCATTATCTCCAGTGCGGTTTCCTTTGTCCTACTCAAATCGCTTGTGTAGGCTGCGTTTATCTTTTCATCCTTGAGGGCCTCGGCCACAAGTTTCGTCTGCTTACGGCCACATTCAATCAGGTGTCCTCCGGTCTGGCCCATGTTTATTCTTTCCAGGTTCTCTGTGGTTTCGGCATGACGGACGATAATGAGCCTCATAATAATCCTCCCATTCAGTTAGTTATAAATCTTTTTTCTGCCAAATAGATTGGGATGAATCAATGAAATATAAAAGAGAAAATCTTGTTGTTCTAGAGTATGATTTCAATACAGGAAAATCTAACGTAAAAAGAATTGATGATGTCAAAGTTGATGATTATCTGACGGTAAGGGGAAAGAAAAAAAATAATTTTGAGGTCAATAATGGCGA
>JAGLWW010000157.1 GCA_023133195.1 Candidatus Aenigmatarchaeota archaeon | reverse complement strand
ATCTCCCTCTAATTTTATATAAAGCCTTAGTTCTTCCAAATCCGATGTTCCGGTGTTTTTTACAGTTCCTGTAACTTCTATTTTGTCTCCGGGAGAAAAGGTGTCTTTATTAACCTTTAACTCAGTTATCTTGACCTCAGTTTTATCTTCAATCAAAAGTCTGTAATCTTCTATGGAATAAATGGAATCATTTTCAATCAAATAAATCATTATCGGAAATTTATATATACCTGCTTTGATTCTATCAGGCGGATTTATCGAGAAATTCACTTCTTTATAACCGTTCCTTATGGCAATATAATTATTTTCAAAGTTTACCCAACTTCTGTAAGACCCGAGAGCTGTCATTCCATAAGTACCGTCTTTTTCTGTCTGAATTTGAAGGACATAAGAACCCGGAGAAAGATAAAAATCTTCTGTAATTAAGTTCATATTTATATCTGCAAGGGCAAAATTTGTTAAAATAGGATAAACCAATACAAAACTTAATAATAAAATAAACTTGCGCACTCTTACACCCAAATAAAGATTCATTTCGGGTAAATATAAAATTAACTATTTCTTAATTTCTGCCATATAATCTATCAAATCCACATGCGTAAGAAATAAACTCCTGCAGCAATATCTCTTAAGACCTAGCTTGTCCAGTACCTTTTTCGGGTCATTACCCTTTTCTACCTCTTTATTGAATTCTTCCCATAGTTGGGCCACGGGTTTTCCACAACTTATACATCTTATAGGAATAATCATTATATCACCTCTTTGACCTCTGTTTATGTCTTCTCGGTCCTGCTGAAGACCTTGACGGTTTGTGCGGTTCTGTTCTTCTGGGATCATTTACCAGTAAATGTCTGTCATAACTTTCAAAAATTTGCTTGTATTTTTTCCCTCCAAAATCTATAAGACCACGTGCTATTGATTGTCTCACGGCTTCTGCTTGTCCTATAATTCCACCGCCTTCGACCTTTACATTTATATTAACCTTTTTGGACAAGTCACCTGCTATTATAAGAGGTTCCTCTATCATAAGTCTTATCATTTCAGGCTTCATTTTATCAAGAAGAATATTATTTATCTTTACCACACCGTTGCCTTTTTTTATAAAAGCCTTTGCCACAGATTCCTTCCTCTTTCCTACAATTGGTTCATTTTTCTTTGCCATATTATATACCCCTAAGTTTTTTTGTTATATCTTCCAAGTTGATATATTTGCATTCTATCTGTTCTTTTGTCTTTTCTATTCTTTCTCCCTTAAGGTTATTGGGATTTTTTGAATAGATAATCAGTCTCTTAAAAGCATTTCTCCCCTTTGATTTTTTGTATGGAAGCATGCCTCTTATAGATCTTTTCAATATGCCATTTGAAGTCTTTGGATAATAAGGACCGTGGTGAGGGTTACCTCTTTTTCTTCTTGCCATAA
>JAGLWW010000156.1 GCA_023133195.1 Candidatus Aenigmatarchaeota archaeon | reverse complement strand
ACAAGAAGAACGCTGAATCCCCAGCTAATCGATACCAATATGTTTTTTATTATGAAAAATTTCTTGAATCTAAAATAAGAGTATAAGGAGGCACATACCACCGGTATAACAGCAATTATTAACGTGTAAATGTTTCTTTGATATGCTAAAAGTAAAGAGATGGCATATAAAAAAACTGAAAAATATAACATCTTCCACCCAAATTTACGAATAAAATTGGCTCTTTCCGGGATATTTATTATGTCTTCATGGGAGTCTGTCAATCTGTTAAAATTGTATATTAAAAGGGTTGCTGAAAAGGGTATAAAAAGTAAAGACCAGACTATTTCGTATCCCATTAAGATAATCGTAGCTAAAGCGACTATAGAAGCGCCTATAGAAAGATATATATTAGAGTACACCAAGAATTCTAGAGTCTTTTTCATATAATACAGAAGGTTATTTCTACTTAAATATCTGACTAAAAAATAAATATTACCGTTTGGTAAACCTTATTAAAATAATTTATTAAAACAAAATATATTCATGTAATTGGCCGAAATATATGAAAAATCACCCCTTTCTGGCCAATAAAACAATATAAAATACAGGGATAAAGTTTATTTAGTGATTAAATGAAAGGAGTAGACCCATGGAGTTCAGGTATGGTAGAAGATTATGATAAGCTTGTTAAGGAATTTGGAATGAAATCTTTCAACAAGAGAATGAACCTTGATCACCTGATTTTTGAAAGAAATATAGTATGGAGTCACAGGGATTTCGACAAGGTATTTAAAAGAATAAAGGAGAAAAAGAATTTCATAAACATCACCGGCATAGCTACGACCGGACACCTGCATTTTGGCCATAAACTTATTTTGGATATTTTCAAGCTTTTCAAGGATTTGGGTGGAAAAAATTATTTTGCGCTCTCGGATATAGACTCCTACACAAGCAGACCAAAGATAAAAAATATGGACGAGGCCAAGGGTTATGCCGTGGAAACCGCTGCGCATGCTCTGGCCATGGGCTTGGCACCGGGTGATATTTACATACAGAGCAGGGAAAATCCAAGATACTACGAATTCACATTTGAAATTTCAAAGAAAATAACCCAGAACATGTACAGGGCCATTTATGGGAATCTTGATTTGGGCAAGATATCAGCAGTGCTTTTGCAGATATCGGATATTCTTCATCCACAGCTTGATGAGTATGCTGGCATGATGCCGTCCATTACAGTCATCGGGGCGGAACAGGATCCGCATACAAGGCTTACAAGGGATATTGCAAGGAAGTTTGGGTTGGAGATACCGAGTTTCCTTTACATAAGGCACCAGTCGGGGCTTCAGGCAGGGAAAAAGATGTCGGCTAGTGAACCATGGACAGCAATATTCCTGAACGACAAGCCGGATGAGGCAAAAAGGAAAATATTGAACAG
>JAGLWW010000155.1 GCA_023133195.1 Candidatus Aenigmatarchaeota archaeon | reverse complement strand
CTTACACGCCCCCTTGTAGCGATTACACTACCTGCTCCTATGAAACCTATGCCCGTTACTATTCCCGCGGCTATTCTTCCGTAGTCAGCACCCGAAGCTCCCGGAGGAATCATATAGAAGGATGCCATGGTGAAGAGACACGCTCCCATGGAAACCAGGACATGCGTCCTTAGACCGGCCGGCTTGCGGGTAATCTCTCTTTCCAACCCAACCAAAGCGCCAAGTGCTATAGAAGCACATAATCTTAAAATAAATTCCAATGTTGTTGAATCAAGGCCGATATCTATCATAATATTAATAAAACAGCCTAATTTAAAAAGATTTAAAGCTTACACACACAGTTACATAGGATTAAACCAAATACTTAGTGGTGAGTAATTACGGTAAAGGATATCAAAATAGAAAATGTCGTGGCTTCTGCTACTTTGGATTGCAAACTGCCTCTGGATGAAATTGCATCCAAGATTCCGGGCACAGAGTGGGAACCGGAGCAATTTCCAGGCATGGTTTACAGGATAAAGGAGCCAAAGGCGGCTTCATTACTTTTCAGTTCCGGTAAGATAGTCTGCACAGGAACAAAGAGTCCTGAACTGGCTACGATTGCAGTCAACAAGATAGTTGATTCCCTTAAAAAAGCGGGAATAAAGATTAAAGGCAAACCAGAAATAACCGTACAAAACATAGTCGCAAGTGCATCGCTGGGTAAAACTCTAAAACTAAATGAAATAGCTTTTATGCTTCCAAACACGGAATACGAACCGGAGCAGTTCCCGGGTCTGGTTTATAGGATAAAAAAACCAAAAGTCGCCTTTCTGTTGTTCAGTTCCGGCAGGATAGTGTGCACTGGCGGAAAAAATATGAAAGATGTAAGAAAGGCGCTAAAGAAACTGGAATATGAGTTAAAAGAGACAGGCGCCATCTAAATTTATAGAACATTTTTTAGTCCCTTATCCAACTCTGGTACGGTGTCAAAATTTTTCAATTCTTCCGGTTTAATCCATTTATATTCTGTGTGCTCCCAGTCCAGTTCTATAATTGGCTTGTTTTTAAGCTCGGCAAGCGCAGGATAGACGTTCCATGTTTTTTTGTTATGAGTGAATTCGTAGTCTTTTCCTAAAATAAGCGATTTTATATTCTCTTCTTTAATTCCAACTTCTTCCCACAATTCTTCCAGTATTTTTTCCCGGATGGGTACTATTTCATCAAGATAACCGGAGACGCTGTTCCATTTGCCCTGATAAGTGCTGACTTTATCGCTTCGTTTGAGAAGTAGAATTCTGCCTTCGTATTTTATAAAGACCGTGGTAACAGGAGCTATATCCGAAGAGGAGTAATCAATCCTGCCATCCGGAAATCTAGGAAGTTTTTTTGCAAATCCCTTTACAACGATTAACGCCTTCTTCTCATGTTCGTTCATAAGAATAATAAAAGAACAAATTATTTAAAGCGTTTTTTCGACCGAAAGCTTTATATAGTATTATGAATATATATTCAATATAAGTAATGAATAATAATTCAAAAAGGTTCTTGAGACTAAAGCGTCTCAAACTTTTTTGTAAAAACAAAAAAGAGGTGAAGAAGAATGCCAAGAGGAGATAGAACA
>JAGLWW010000154.1 GCA_023133195.1 Candidatus Aenigmatarchaeota archaeon | reverse complement strand
CTGTAGACAAAACTAAGGTATTTCTCGAAAAACGGCACAAAATATTTACCGCCCTTGTATAAAAGTCCCATTTCTTCCGGAACCGTATGTGTAGTTATAACTATTGGCTTCTTTTCTTTCATAGCCATCAAGAGAGAAATAGGACCAAAAGAATGTATATGTAATATATCATAATTTTCTTTGGCGTTCACCTTTACCTCTATTCCTTTTTTTTCAAGAATCTTTTTTAACTCTTTATAGGCTGTTACCAATCCAGTGGTCTTAATACCCATAATCTGGGTCTCTGTAAAAATATTAATTATCATGTTTATATTAATGTATAATAATTTAAAAGTCTCTATTGGGTGAAATTTTGAAATCTGATATATTAAAATTGTCTGTGTTGTTTCTGTTTGGATTAATCATGGCTATAGCTGTATTTTATTTCAGTGGTATAGAAGGTATATTAAATTATATATTTAATTTAAACATATTTTACTATTCTTTAAGCATATTTTGCGTTTTTTTAACTATTTTATTTTGGGCTTTTAGATGGAATGTTTTCATAAGACAAAGCGGATATAAAGTTCCTTTGCTAAATCTCCTAGGAAATTTATTTGTTGGAATAACAATTAACAATTTTACTCCTGTGGCTAAATTTGGTGGAGAACCTATCAGAATTTATCTTCTGTATAAAAAGAACCATGTTCAAACGAGAATTGGAAGTGCAACAGTCCTAGCTGAACTTACTGTAGATTTCGTGGTATCATTATTTTTGGTGATAACCTCGATATTATTAATAACAATTTTCGGTAATACACCAATATGGCTTTCTTTTATTCTTATTTTATTTTTAATTTTATCATTTATAGGATTTTCTTGTATAGTTGGCATATATTCAAGTAAAAAATTCATAATTAGGGCAATTCTTTGGTTTATAAATAAGATAAAAAGAGTGACACCATTCAGAGAAAAAATAATGAAATGGTATAATGAATTTCAAAAAGAGTTCAAAAAAAGTATTAGAAACAAGAACGTCTTCTCTATTTCTCTGTTTTTTGGAATTTTAATGAAAATTTTTGACCTGTTGAAATTCTTTTTTATTTTTCTTGCATTGGGGTATCAAATAGATTTGATACAAATAATCATTGCTATGGGAATAGGTATAATGTTAATGAGTATACCAGCAACCCCTGGAAATCTTGGAATCCTTGAAGGAGGTTTGATATCTGCTTTTGTTTTAATAGGCATACCCCTCCAAATAGCTGCTGCTGCTGTTTTTTTGGAAAGAATTTTATGGTTTTGGGGGGTAAACATAATAGGACTTTCTCTTGGTGCCTTTTATGGAGTTAAAATGTTTGAAAAACACTCTCTTTAAAAGAATATAAAAACGCATACCTAAAATTAATTTGGTGTTCTAATGTACGAACTGACTGAAGAGGGCAATAAATATTTAGAAGAAGGTCTACCAGAGTTGAATCTGTTGAAAGAAGCGGAGAAAAATAAAGATATCAAAAAACTTAAGGAAAATGTTGAAAACTTTAATATAGCATTACAATGGGCAAAAAAGAACGGTTGGATAAGAATCGATAAAGGTGAAATAATTGTTGAAAAAAAATCATCTAAATATGATTTGCAAGAATCACTTAAAAATCATGGTAA
>JAGLWW010000153.1 GCA_023133195.1 Candidatus Aenigmatarchaeota archaeon | reverse complement strand
AGCTGGTGTTCTGACATTTTTGAGAGTTTTTCGATATCAGAACTCTCGCTAAAAAGCCTGAATTCAAAGGTTTCCAAAGCTTCCTCAACCGGTTTCCTGTGTTCTCTCCTGACAAATTTCTTATATTTATTGTCTGATTTTATTTTTTTCGCTATTTTCTCATACACCTTTTTCCAGTAATTATCGCTCTTGATAAACCTCTCAAACCTTAAAACAAAATCCTGTTTTTCCATTTTTACACCCCCGAATAAATTTACTACTTATTAGTTACATTGTATTGCTGTAGAAGTATATAAACTTTTCTATAAAAGAAGTCCGTAGAAAGCTTATCTAATTTTACGGTAAAATTTCATATTTGTAATTCTTTGATTGTAATCAGAATTATTCAATTTTCTTTGGTTTTTTCTTCTTTATTGTTATCGGCACCAGACCCTGCTCAAATTCTCTCTTTGCCAGATTTATCGGATCCAGCTCGTTGGCTTTTGCCGAAATCAGAAGAGGAGCTCCCATGGCTATCTGAAGTGCCCTTGCAGAGACTATCCTTGTGCTCTCAAACCTTGAATAACCGTCACACTCTGTATCCATTTTATCACCCTATATATCTTAGTTTTTCCTTTCCTTCCTCTCTGGGCATAAGCTTCTTCATGGCTTTTTCCTGAATCACTTCAAGTTTCTTTAGGAAGACCTCCATTTCCTTTGACTTTTCATCTATCTTGCTCAGGTCTATGTCTAGATTAAAAATATTTACAATTACCTTTAAAAGCTTTTCTGCAGACCTTGGATCGGTCAAAATCGGGAATCCTGTGGTTTCTCCCATAAGGCATACACCCTCTATTTCCCTCTTTTTTCCCAGACCTATGAGCAGTCCGCTTGCCCCCACTATATATTGTATCCTCTCCGTGGAAGATTCAAAATCCACCCCGAATTTCTTGTACTTGTTTATAAGTTTTTTGTCGTTGACTGCTCCCAAAATCTCAATATTCTTGGCTTCCTCTATTTCTCCTGTCCCGAAACCGCCAAGAGTAAATATCTTTTTGACTCCGAGATTCTCGCAGAGATCCAGTATTTTTTCCACTATTTCGTAATGTCCTAATGTTCCGGCATCCCCGCACTGGCAGTCGCCTGATAATATTATCAAATCCTCCCCGTCTTTATTCGGGTTTTCCCAGTAATAGAACTCGTTTTTAAGTATTTGAATCATGCTCTTCTGGATGCTCACGAAAGGCAGGAAATACGGAGAGTAAAGCTCAGCGAACTTTTCCGCTTTCAGCTCATCTATAAGATACTGTACAGTAACTCTTCCCACGCTGCCTATGCCCGGCAAACCCTCAATAAGAACAGGATTTTTCGGTTTAATCTTTTTAAGAACTTTTATTGTAGTCTCCATTAACAGTCACCAATCATTTTATTTAAGGTTTATCTTTTATATACTTTTATTTCTATCTTTTTCTCATTTTCCCTGAATCCTTAAATATGGCCATTACAATTCTTTCTTAATCTCGTCAAGAGTTACTTTGCCATCAGGCGCTATCTTAAAGAAATTGTCCAGTTTTTCGCAGACGTATTCGCTGCAATGAGCACAGTTTTCAAGACCTTTCTCCTGCCCGCATTTTCTTATCTCGCATACCTTGCAGTGGCTGAAAATATTTTCGCCCTCAGAGAGACATCCCTCGCAGTTTATGTCTTCCTGCTTTATATCCGCATTA
>JAGLWW010000152.1 GCA_023133195.1 Candidatus Aenigmatarchaeota archaeon | reverse complement strand
TTTCCTTATAGGAGTCACTCTTATAACAATCGGGCTGCTTCTTTAATACATAAAAAATGGCGCCCCTGCCGCGAAATTCTTTCCCAATCTCGGCGAAACGAAGTTTCGCAAGTTTTTGGGAGTAGAGAGACTTTTTCTGAAAAAGGTTCTCTTTCGAACGCGGGATCTTGAAGTTTTCGCAAAGCACCGCAACCTCACGTCTTATCCGCTAGACCACAGGGGCATTTTGCTTAGCAATTAAACTTATATATATAAAGGATTAAATAAAAAAGTCTAAAGGTGTTAAGATGAAATGTATTACGTGCGGGACAAACCTCATAAGCGAGGAAAAATTTACAAGATTTAAATGTCCTGCCTGTGGAAAATCAGAAATAATAAGATGCAAAAGCTGTAGGGTCAGGAAAATTCCCTACAAATGCGAAAAATGTGAATTCAGAGGTCCTTAGAATGAGTGGAGGAATGTATTCAGGAAGAATGCTTAAGAACAAAAGGAAGAAGATGAAATGGAAAAGAGCTATCTATAAGAACAGAGTTCTTGGTCTGAAGAAGAAAAAAGACCCTCTAGAAGGGGCTCCACAGGCAAAGGGAATAGTGTTGGAAAAAAGGCAGATAGAGCAAAAACAGCCGAGTTCCGGTCTTATAAAGTGCGTAAGAGTTCAGCTTATAAAGAATGGCAAGCAGATAACTGTCTTTGTCCCAAAGGACGGCGCCATCCAGAAGATAGACGAGCATGATGAAGTCCTGATTGAAGGCATTGGAGGCTCTCAGGGAGGTTCAATGGGAAGCATGTGGGGCGTGAAATGGAAAGTAATAAAGGTCAATGGCATAGCGCTTTCCGAATTATTGTCAGGCAGAAAATCGAAACCAAACAGGTAATTTTATGGCAGATATAAAACTTTTTGACAAGTGGGATACCGAAGTGGAAATAAAAGACCCCGGTCTGAAGGATTACATAAATCTGAAGCCAGTTATAGTTCCAAGAGCTTCCCACGGAAGGCACAGCAAAAAGAAGTTTTACAAAAGCGATATCAATATCGTGGAGAGACTTATGAATCATTTGTTTGTATCAGGTCATAGAGGCAAGAAACACAAGACAAGCTCTGGAAGCTTTTCTGGGAAAGGTGTGACCGCTTATATCTTAATGAAAGAATGTATGGAGATAATAGAAAGGAAGACAAAAAGCAATCCCGTTGAAATCCTTGTCGGCGCGATTGAAAACGCTGCCCTGAGGGAAGAGGTTTCATCCTATCAGATGGGCTCCATAATCGCAAGGAAGGCCGTTATAACCGCTCCACAGAGAAGGGTTGACATTGCACTCAGGCTGTTTGTCCAGGGCGCTTACAGGAAATCCTTCAGGAACAAAAAAAGCATAACCCAGGCCCTTGCTGAGGAAATAATTTCCGCTTACAACAACTCAAAGGATTCCACGGCCATTCAGGAAAAGGAGAGACTTGAAAGAGAGGCCGAGGGTGCAAGGTAAACTCAGTAAATCTTTTTCTGGTAGTTGAGACTTGGATATTATTAAATTTGTTGTTTTATTATGGCATAAAGATTTAAATATTAATAGCGTTTATTACTGATATCAATTACGTTTTAATTAAAAGGAAGTGAAAAAAATGGCAAAGAAAGTTGACTTGACTGAAAAAGTAAAGGAATTGATGGGCCAGAAAGACCATATTAGAAATATTGGTATAGTGGCGCACATTGACCACGGCAAGACCA
>JAGLWW010000151.1 GCA_023133195.1 Candidatus Aenigmatarchaeota archaeon | reverse complement strand
ATAAAGAAGGATTTACTTCTATTTTATCATTTTTGAAATTAAATCTCATCCCGTCCTGTATTACTAACGGTTCCATGTCTTCCTGTTTTTTCTTTCTTCTGTATCTTTTCGCTTTTTCTTTTTGTACTTTTACATATTTCTTTTCGTTGCTGATTTTTCTGAGGGACCCAACCTTATTGGATTCAGGTAAGTCTTCTTCTTGTTCTTTTCTTCTTTCTTCCCAGACATTTTTAGCCACGACTTTCATTCTTTTTCTTAAATCCCCTTTCCATTTTTCCCTGTTCAATTCCCTGTAATATTTTAATTTACCGTCGGAACCTTCAAACTCATTAAAAAGTTTATAAAGCATAGGAACGCTTTTTCCAGAAATATTTTTCAACGTATCATACACATTCCCACTGTTAAAATTATAAAGTCCCTTCCCCTCCGAAAGCTGCCCGAAAATATCTATCATAACTTCTATGTGTTCCTGGGTCCAGGACTTGTCCCATCCCTCAATGAATTCTGTCTCACTGGAAGGCATCAATAGGTTCACTTCTTCCGGTGGTGATAACAATTTCATTTCCTTTGATGGTATTAGTTCAGAGCCTTCCTTCAGACATTTGTCAACATAATAGCGAATGGTTCTCTTGGGTATTTTTGGATATTTTTCAGATAACAGTTTTATAGCTCCCTGTTTATCGTTTTCAATCAAAAATTTATGCGGCTCGTTCCTTAAAAAACCGTATTCGCCGGGTTTGGCTTTCTCACTTTCGGTCCTCTTTTTGAGCGGGTCCAAATCAGGTTTGTATTCCTTTAATTGTAAATAAACATTCTCGAGACTTCTACCAAATTCCTTTCCTAATTGTCTGTGTATGTCGGTCCTCCCCAGTTTACCCTCTTTTATAAGTTCAAACCGCCTTTGTCTTATTTTTTCCTTCAATTTTCTTTTTATGGGTTCTTTGGTAACCTTTATGTGTTCTGTCTCAAGCCCTTCAATTTCAACAGCCTTTTGGCCAAATAATTTTTCTCCTATTTCCGATGTATACTCCATTATTTTTCTGACATATTTCTTATTAACATGTCCGAAAAGCATCTTTTCTGCGTCTACCAAGTCAAAATAACTTTGTGCATTTTTCTCAAAACTTTCAAGGAGTGATGGATTGATTTCTATAATATCATTTTTCGGGTCGTATCTTATGCCGTCCGAAACAATTACCGACCTTTTTTTGGCATCTCTTTTTTCTTTCATCCACTTTTTGACTGCTGGGTAATTTTTCTTTGCCCTCTTTCTGCTCTTTTTCAGATAAGCTCTTTCCTTTTTTTCATCTCGGTATATGAAAACGTAATTATGTGCCGTGGTTTGCGTTATGCCTTCTTCTATCAGTTTTCTGTAAGTCTGGAATGGGTTAAGACCTTCCTTGAATAAATATTCTACTCTTTCTTCTAAATCATGTCGCCTTCTTCTCCCGGTTTTCTTGTAAACCTGTTCAGTACCTGTTATGACTTCTTCTTTTCTTCTCTCCTTTTCAAGAGTTTTCATCATTTGTCTTGTAGCCTTTAACGCCTTCTTTTTATTCAATTCATTGCAGTATTTCAGAATTCCCCGGTCATCTTCGAATTTATCAAGGCAGTCGCAGATGCATGTTTCACTTCTATCAAAAATCTGGTGCATTACGTAATAGGCGTTTCCGCCGTAAAGATCACACCCATCCTCTTCAAAAAGCTGTCCGAAAACGTCAACCATGACTTCGATGTGTTCCTGTGTCAGCGTGTTGTTCCATCCCTCTTTGAATTCCGTGCCATATTTATCGTCTA
>JAGLWW010000150.1 GCA_023133195.1 Candidatus Aenigmatarchaeota archaeon | reverse complement strand
TTACCCAAGAATTTACCCAAAGACATCCTAAGAAAAGAGTTTTTGAGCGTAATCAAAACGCTTGGTCTGAAAGATGAAAATTATATTCTGCATCATTTTAAGGTAAGGAATTTGCACGAGAAAAGACAGGAAATTCTGGAAGAGCTCATAAAAATAAGGGACAAATTCAATCCGGATTTGGTGATAACGCCGTCCTTAAAAGATTTTCATCAGGACCATCAGATTGTGGCAAATGAGGCGATAAGGGCATTTAAAAAACACTCCAGCATAATAGGATATGAACTTCCCTGGAATCACATAGCCTTTGATACGACACTTTTTGTGAAATTAGATGAAACACACATAGAAAAAAAACACAAACTGCTTCAGAACTATAATTCTCAGATATTGTTGAATAGAGACTATTTCTCAAAAGAGCATGTTTTTGGTCTGGCAAAGGTAAGGGGAACTCAGTGCAATTCTGATTACGCGGAAGCCTTTGAAGTGATAAGATGGGTTATAAACTAGGGTGTGACTATGAGGGTTTTAATAACAGGCTCTAACGGGTTTATCGGATCCCACGTTTGTAAGGCTTTACTGGAGAAAAACCATGAAGTATTTGGGATATCCCGTGGAAAAGAGTGCAAACAGTCTAAACTCTTAACCAAGACAGGCAGATTACATTATGAAAGCTGCAATCTAAACTCTTTAACAAGACTCCAAGAAATCATCAAAAAAAATAATATAGAGAGTGTTATTCATCTTGCTGCTTATCCGACATACGGATCAACCGACCCCAGCCATAATGTTCCATGTCTTGAAAATAATGTTGTGGGCACGTTAAATACCATTCATGCATGTTTTTTGTCAGGAGTCAAAAATTTTATCTACGCCTCTGCAATGGGAGTCTATGGCAAGCCGCTATATCTGCCTGTGAATGAAGAACATCCCAAGAATCCTAAAGATTTTCACAGTTTAACAAAGTTACAGGGAGAAGAATATTGCAGGCTCTATTCTCAGTATCATGGAATCAATTCAATTATACTTCGCTGTGCCGGTGTCTATGGTCCCGGGAAAGAGAAAGGAGCGGTTCATAATTTTTTTCATAACGTTTTGAATGGAAAACTTCCAAAAATAAGTTCAGGCGGAAACCAAACCAGGGATCTGGTATATGTTGCCGACATCGTTGATGCAACCCTGAACGCATTGAAAATTATTAAAGACACGCGATATGACACCTTTAATATAGGAAGTGGTAGAGAAATATCAATAAACGAACTTCTGAAAAGGATAATAGAAATAAGCGAATCAGATATCGATTTTAATTATATTCCTGATAAATCTAACGACAGATTTGTTTTAGATATAAAAAAGGCTAAAAATAAATTGGATTATAATCCAAGAGACCTTGGTACAGCCCTTAAAGATTTTTTAATTAATATTAAATCGGGGGTTTGATTATGGATATCCCATCAACAATACCATTTTTCAGAGAAGAAGACATCAAAGATATTTCGGAGGGTTTGGAGAAAATTCTTAAGAGTGGACGCCTTATTTTGGGTCCTTACCTTAAACAATTTGAGAAAGAATTCGGAGAGAATTGTGGA
Source organism: Candidatus Aenigmatarchaeota archaeon (assembly GCA_023133195.1). GTDB lineage: Archaea > Aenigmatarchaeota > Aenigmatarchaeia > PWEA01 > JAGHBM01 > JAGLWW01. Next base: position 221 of record JAGLWW010000150.1, on the reverse strand, counting down.
GTAAAACATGCGATAGGTGTAAATTCTTGTACAACGGCCCTTGAAATAGTTCTCCGTTATTTTGGTGTTAAAGGAAATGAGGTAGTTATACCCACAAATACATTTATCGCCTCTAGCAATGCGGTGATTTATGCCGGCGGTATCCCGGTTTTGGCAGATATAAATCCGGATACATTATGTCTCGATCCTAAAGACCTTCTGAGGAAAATTACACCCAAAAC
>JAGLWW010000015.1 GCA_023133195.1 Candidatus Aenigmatarchaeota archaeon | reverse complement strand
GTCTTCTGAAAGGTTAAGGTCTTTAGAAATTTTTTCCTGAATTCGAATTTTATATTGTTCCGGAGCATATTTTTCAACCCAGTTTCTTGCCTTTGAAAGCAAAACCTTTATTCTTTCTTTATCCTCATCCGTAAGACCTGTTTTCACATGTCCTGTCTTTTTCAAAAGCTCTTCAATTCTATCCATGTCTTTTTCGTTAAATAACTGGGCTATCAAAGATGCATAAGAAAAAGGTATCTGTATAGGCATTCTATGTGGTATCTTTTCCTTGGAAAGTTCATAGACCCTCTTCCAGTGACTTTCGTCACGCTCGCTCACGTCTTCAAGCCCGAAATAAATTCGCTCACACTGGTAAAAATCTTCATAAACCTTCAAAACTTCTTCGTCAAAGGGAATGTTGAAAAGCTTGTTTGGTTTGGTTCCTGCAAAAAAATACTTTATGATTTCATTTGGGTATATTTCCATTACATCCGTTGCTGTTACTATGTTTCCCACAGAAGCAGACATTTTTCCCTTGTCTCCTTTTCTTCCCACGAACTCGTACATCTTTGCCAGCGGCGGTTCGCGGTCAAAAATTTCACTGACTATTTCAGAGCTGGTCTCGTAAGAGCTTCCTGCAACCATATGATCCTTTCCGCTGGGTTCAAAATCTACTTTGTAATAAAACCATCTCATGGCCCAGTCTACGCGCCACGTCGGCTTGACCATTCCGACCTTGCTGAAATCCATTGAACCTTTGTAGCCACACCCGCATTCGTATTCTATGGTATTTTTTCCGTCATAGTTTATTATCCTTGTATCGTCCCCATTATCGCACTTCTCACAGTAAACCCTAACGGGCCACCAGTCCTCTTCAATCTGATGGTCACGATACTTGTTGAGTATTTTTCTTATCTTTTCCTTCTCGTTCATTATTTTTACAATCAACTCCCAGTAAACGCACTTCTTGTATTCCTCGTCTTCATAAATGAATTCAGGCTTTACTCCTATCTTTTCTGCCTCATCTTCAACAAAACTTTGAAAATGCTCTGCATAGGATTTGTGGCAGCCAAAGGAATCCGGAATCAAACCCTGCGGAACTCCAATATACTTCTCCAGTTCCTTCTTTTTGTCTTCAGGAATAGAAGCAGAAACCTTCTTCAGTCTATCAAAAGAATCCCATGAATATATGAATCTTACTTTTTTTCCCATTTCTTCAAGGGCTTTTTTAATAAAGAACCCGGTTATTATTTCCCTGAAACTTCCTATATGCTTCCTTGCTGAGGGAGCTATGCCGCCTTCTATTACGTACTCTTTCTTTTCTCCACATTTCTCTATAATACTTTTTGCAATATTATCAGCCCAGTGCATGAGATCACATTTAACTATTTATATAAAAGTTAATAAATGTTTGGCATGGTGTGGTATTTAGAATGGTATTTCATGTCAATTCTTGTTTTTATCGGGATTTTCGCCGTTCTTTTGTTCAAAGACAGGAAAAACGTAGAAGTGAAGGGAATTCTCTTCATTAGAAGGACAAAGAAGGGAAGGAAACTTCTGGACAAGATAGCTGGGAAATCCCCAAGATTCTGGAAAACAATCGGCTCCATTGGCGTTGTAGTTTGTTTTGGTGGGATGTTTTTTGGGCTTAATTTTCTTCTTAACGCTTTAATGTTCCCGACCGGAGCTCCCTCGCTTTCTCTTGTAATTCCTTTTCCAACACAGGAAGCAACAATAGGATATGGTTTTATAGGAGTGCCCTTCTGGTACTTCATAATCGGTGTGGTATCCCTGATATTTGTGCATGAGGGGATGCACGGCATACTTGCAAGAGCCGAAAAGATAAGGATAAAGAACCTCGGGCTTTTGTTACTGGCAGTAATACCGGGAGCTTTTGTTGAGCCGGATGAGAAGCAGCTGAAAAAGGCAAACTGGAAGACCAAGATAAGGATATATGCAGGCGGTTCATTTTCAAACTTTTTGCTGGCGGGATTTGTGATGCTTATACTTACTTTTATTATCTCGCCTGTTTTCCTTACGGATTGTGTCGGGTACGCGGGCTATGTAAACTCAACCCAGTATGGTGCAGCGCCCTATCCTGCCCAAATGGCAAACATGACCAGCGCAATAATTTCCGTAGACGGGCAAAGAATCAGGAACGTGGAAGAGTTGTCTGGAATAATGGAGAAAACTAAGCCTGGGCAAATGGTTACAATAGAAACATATGACGAAAGTTACGAGCTTAAACTTGCTGAAAATCCGGATAATTCCGGGCAGGGATTTATAGGTATATCATATGTCAGGGACGTTCATCCAATAAAAAAAGTGTATTCAGGAACTCCGTTTTATGGAATCATAAAATTCCTTGTGGAAATGCTTAGCTGGATATTCATGCTCAACCTGGGTGTAGGTCTTGTCAACATATTTCCTATAAAACCCTTGGATGGGGGGCTCATGATAGAAGCCCTGAGCGAAAGGTTCATGCCAAAATACACGAAAGGGATTGTAAGACTTTTTTCCGCGATATTCCTTTCACTTATAATAGGGAATTTCCTGATTGGATTTATTTAAATCCTTCTTTCAATCAAACAAAAGCGCTCTTATAAATTCCACAAAGAATTCTGACCAGGTCTTTGATTCTTTTTCAACCAAAAACTTTGCACCTATGTAACCGTCTCCGTCTCTAACGAAATCTAAAAGTTTTATTCTTACTCCAAATACATTCTCCTCATTCCTGGCCCTCATATCCGACAGTCCAAGAGTAACAGGGACACCGGTCTTTAAAGCAGATATTCTCAAGTCAGCTTCCGGGACACCTTCCTCTTTTATATCAGATAACTCTATAACTAGGTTGTCATAGACATCATCATAGCCTGTCAAAAGGGCCTTCTGCCGTATTTTTCCGTTAAGGCTAAACTCTTCATTAAGGTTAACAGAAATGGTTTCCTTCATTCCGGGAGCAAGTATTACGACTTCCAGTTTTGCCAGAGTGGATGCAGCTGTGAATCCTGAGAAAAGAATAAGAAAGAAAACGACCGTAAATAAAAATTTTGTTCTCATAATATCGCATCTTAAAACATTAACACGATTCTTCGCCTATGTTCCTTACTCCTATTTCTATTTCATACTTATCAACAGGAGTGGGACCCGAAGGAGTGAAAGTAAAGTTAGCCAGATTCTCTTGATTTGCACTTGGAAGAACTGTTACTATAATTGATTGCTCTCCAATGTATTCTCCCGTGTCATTTATTAAAGAGTAATCCCATGCCTCGCAATGTTTGCCAAAGCAAGTCTGTAACTTGTTAATATATTCATCGGGTAAATAAACTTCCACTGGTTGGGGACTCACTGTATCCATGTTGCTGAATCTTATTTCAATCAAATTCTTTACTAATGTCTTGGTTGATATGTATGAAGCTGAAAGTGTTACGTCAATGCACTCACATCCCACACAGCACGGTCCGCAAACGCTCTGTGGTACGCAGCCACCACCACCACCAAACCCGCAATCTATTTCTGGGTCACAAATTCCAGTTGTAATATTAAAAGTTAATTCGTCGCAATTGGATACGGTATATTGACAATGGTCACTGTGCCATACACCGACGCCTACACAAGAATCACCAGGATTGCCAACTACGCCCGTGTGGCACCAATCGTCACCCGCTCCCCAATTATATTCACAGCATTCCCCGCCTGTGGTATAGTCCCAGTTACCGCCAAAACATGTTTCACATACGTCATTATCATCGTCTGGGGTTACACAATCTGTATTAGTTCCGTCACACCATTCTGTTCCTGCGCATTCTACGTTTTCACACAAGCTCCTGATGGGATACTGGCAATAATTGCTTGAACATGCCTCGTTAACACAATTTCTATTTGGAGTACAGTCAGCATTTACGTTACAGCAGTCGACGTATCCGTCACCGTTTGTGTCTTCACCGAGACAATCGGGGTCATTACAGTCTATCAGACTATCTCCATCATCATCTATCCCGTTATCGCATATTTCTTCAAATTGTATGGAATAGCCATACTCTACATCCATATAAAACTCTTCCCAACCTGAACAAGATTCATATTCTCTGCCATAAAGAGTAAACCAGAAGCTAGGTTCACTGCCAGTATAAGTTAAAGTAAAACCATGACTATCCCAGTTTGGGTTGTTACCAGGAACAGTATACTGATTACCGCTCATGCCTGTACAAGGTGCACAACCCCCATACTCTATCCTTACACCCAAACCTTCTTGATCAACCGGTACGCCGGATACTGAACTATCAGCCCTGTTTAAAACCCAAGATGTCAGAGGACTGCTGCCGGTACCCGATATTACATAGGGGGTTACATAAAACATGTAGCTAGGTCTCTTTATAATATAAAATGCAAAATCTCCGCCGCCGTTTGAATCGCAATATACTCTCAATTTGCCATCGCCGTTTGAATCTCTGGCAGGATTATAAGACTCCCAGAAATACCACCCCCAATAACAAGATGTCCACCCATTAGGTGCGTCCCAGTCTCTGGTCAACCAGTGTTCATCCCCATTCTCATACTCACAGTCAACATAAAGCCAATTGGGACAGTCTGACCAGTAATGGAAATTAAGATACACATGACCCCAGAAAACGTTATCTACTTTAAAACCATCTGGATAGTTATCATAACCATAATACGTTTTACATGAAGTCCAAGTACCATAGGGAGATCCTCCCTGACAACTTCCTCCAGAACATCCTAAGGGACAAAATTCGGTATTATCGTAAATACAGGCTGAGCCACAAAATGGGTAGCCATTGTTTTCGGTACAGCCACTGTAGTCTCCGTCTGTACCACATAAATTGTAATATCTCCAGTCAGGCCAAGCGCCATAGTCTCCGCAGTATCCGCCGCAGACTGCAGAGGGACATGTTGCACCTGATTGACATTCGCAGTTTGAATCACATGTTTCTGTTCCAGGGCAATCGCCATTAGAATCACATTCCGCCCCACATTCACCTTCAACGCAGTGATAACCACAATCAGTTGCTGTGTCCACACACTTTCCAGTTTCCCATGTGTTAGTCTTGGTGCCGCTACATTTATTACACCATTTACATTCATTGGCTGTACACTCGCCTTGGTTGCTATAACCATCACATGGGTCCAATGTGCAACTGCAATCGGCCTTACAAGTTTTTCCGGTACCGCAGGAATCTCCAGGAAATTTTAGATTACAATCCGCATGAGCTCCACAAACACTTGCACACCAATCATCGTAAAAATTACAAGCATCACTACAACAGTCCACACGTTGAGCAACTCCTTGAGCACATCCCCCTGGACATGACATGGCTCCCATTTCATCACAAAATGAATCAGCACCGCATGCTGCCTCGCAATTGTTGTCGCCTGCGGGATAAGAAGGAGCATCTCCGCAATTATTTATGTTAAGATCAACGCATAAATTAGGTGTAGCTCCTCCGTGAGCATAATATCCGCTCTCTATCGCACCGCTACATGTTACCCATCTATCATCATCTGGGTCATAATAAGCTGTATAACTTTCTGCCGAGCAAGTAGGATCAGCGCAAGAATCCCATACATAACCCAGAGTACCTTCAGGCCAATTTCCATGCTGACCGCCAGGATAATCATAACAGTTGGCATCATCTCCGAAGGGGGGTATAGTTAGCGACCCTTCACAAGGATCTTCACTTGGAGCCCATGTAGAACAAATACAAGGTGGCATTCCATCCCCACAATGATTTGTAGGCCAGAAGGGACAATAGTCGCAAAGCCATTTACAATCAAGAACGCAGGCAGCCAAAATTAAATGCGGTAATATAAGTGAAGATAAAATAAAAATTATAGTAAAAATAATAATTTTTTTATTTTTTAAACGAATCATTTAATTACCTCATTCCAGATGATATCATGTTATTATAAATTACTTTTTTTTCTAATACGCTTGATACAGAACACAGGTTATTTCCGTTGCAAATAACAAGACTAAAAACCTTATCATCTAACCTGTACAACTCGTTTCCTGTCTTGCTTAAATAATCAAATTCAAAAACAGGGAACATAGAATATTTCCCAAAAACCTTTATTGCTCTCTTAATTTCATTTGAAGAAGTATCTCCAATTTCAATACCATATCTCATCAAATAATAATTATTGAAAGAAGAATATGTTAAAAGAATATCAAAACCTTCACATATTACATTCAACTCTATCTTTTCATTTTGATTTGTGCTTTTTAATTCACATTCTTCAAAAATATTTTCAAATGAAGCTTCTATTCTTTCCAAATCTGTTTTTGTACTGTCAATCAAAATAGGTGGTTGTAAAACAACCAAAGAGCTCAAATCAAATAAAATCTCGTAATCGTCTCCACAATCAAAAACAATTTCAAGTGTGAACGGATTTATCATTTTGTCTATAAAATCAACATTTTTTAATTCACAATCCTCCAAATCGTAACGCTCCTTCAAATCCTCTGCAAGTATATCAAAAAAATCACTTTCTCCAGTTTTTGTCATTTCAAAAGAATTTGCATCAAAACTGTAAACTTTTGCTATCATTTCTTTAGGTTCGAAGAAAATATCTTTCGGGTAATAAAATACCAAATTGTATTCATCCTCTTTTACTTTAACTGATTTATAAAAGTCACAATCACTCAAATCGTTCCACAATTCTTGATTTTTTTCTAAAAAAGACCAACCATTGTTTCCAACATCAAGTTTCTCATCATACTTGACGTAAAAAGGTCTTTCATTACATAGTAAAAATAACTCGTTACCCTCTTTTTTAACTATCTTACAATATTTACCTTCATCTAGTAAACTTTCAAGAACATATTCATCTATATCTTCAGGGGTCAAAATTTCTTTTTTAGCCGAGGATTCTACCAAAGGCATCCATGTTGAATATCCCACTGGTTCAGCCATTTCACTTTTTGGTGGGTGTGGAAGTTCTTCTGTTTCTTTGATTTCCGGTGTTTCTGACATTTGCGTAAACAATTGAAAGCCGGCATAAATTACTACCAGAACTACTAGGACAACAAGGAGTTTTTTATAAGCCATATGTTAAAATATTAAAAATTCGTATATAAAAAACTGATTAATCAGATATAATTATAATTCTTATTTTCCAGCCAGTTGGGATCATAATTTTTTAATAGCCAACCATACTTTTCATAATGATTTATCCCATTTTCATCTTCTCTGGGAATAACGGTACCATAATTTACTATATATGTTTTACCATCTATGAAAGATTCTAAAAAGCTATGGGAATAACTAATTTTACCATTGCTTGGTTTTGTATCAGCATCACATATTGTACAAGGATATCCTTTTGAAACCAAAACCGATGCAAGAGCAGCCGCTATTTCCACGCAATTGCCTTTTCTTCCATTGGCTAAGTAGAATGCTGGTGGCTGCATGCTGCTATAATTATAAAACGCACCAGACTTTTGATGTAAGAACTCATTTCCTAATTTCAAATCTCCTCTTTTACCGTCTTCTGGGCGATCTCTCCATTCTATATGAGTCTTGTCAGCATAGTATTTTACCAAGGGGTCTCTTAAAGAAACACTTATGTATTTTCCGTCTTTGTAAATGTTTAACGCAGAACCGTCTTTATTTGTCCAGTGTCTTGGTTCAATGTTGGGTATTTTTTCCAAGAACTGATTTATCTCTTTTTGTGTAAGGTTTCTGTTTGATATGTTTGTAAAATGGTGTGGATAGGTGTAAATCAGGTTAAAATCGTCCAGACCCTTAAAAGTGTAAGGAGTTGTTGGATTTGTTCCTTTCTGATATTCAATTAAATTATCTACATAGTCGTGGTCAGGATCTCTTGCATTATGGCTATCTGGATTCTGAAGACTGCCAAAATGGTCTATTTTCCACTGACTGTAGTTATCCAGAACAGGCGGCTCGGTGTTGTTTTGATTGCCTGGGGAGCTGCCGCCAGAAATGAATTGTGTAATATCTTTCCACCCAGCTTTGTAATAATGGCCAAAATCATCCTTAACTATTTGACCAACAACACCGGGCATTACAAGTGTTGCTGTAATTCCTCCCACCAAAACCTTTTTACCTAAAGACCATTCTCTTTTCTTTTCCTCCTCTGTTGGTATTATATCCCTTGTTATTTCTTTCCTTTTTCTTCTATCCAAGATGGGATATTCTCCTGATTGGAAAATTGTTGAATCGGTTAAGACCTCTCTAATTATTCCCTTCTTGCCAAGGGGCGCGTCGGGTGCCATTGAAAGGTTTTCTTCAAGAACTTCTATTGCAGTGCCTATTTCATTGGAATTGAACCCAAAATCTTCATTTACCTTTTTGAGTCTCGAATATAAGGCTTTATCAGATTCCACGGCCTCTTTAAACTTCTTCCTATATTTGGGCGAACCGATATAGTTTCCCTTAACCCATTCCTTTAACTCTTCATCGCGGATAAAATTGAAAGATTCACAAACCTTGTTTTCCTTTTCTATGAGTTTTTCTTCCAAATCTAAAAATTCCAAGTAATAGGCAACGTTGTTTTCCAGATTCTCCAAATCTTTTTTGTAAACCCTGTTCCTTTTCCTGACATATTTTTCAAGTTTTTCGTGAGCAGAAAGAACCTCCTGTTTTATTTCACCAGGTAGTTGCTCCACCAAAGTCTCGAACATTGAAGACTCAAACCTCTGAATCATTGTCTGGACGTAATTGTCAGGAATTTGACCATTGATGTCGTAAAGAGAAACATGTCCATGAGGAGCCAACTCAGATTGAATAGATAATTCTTTAGAATTCAATTCATTCCTTGGTCCTATTAAGGACGCATGTTCGAGCACTTTTCACCACCACGTACCACCATTTAGTGACCACTAAATAGTAACAATATATAATATTGGTAAAACTCGGATATAAACTTAACCTCTGGGAAGCCCTTAAAATCGTTTTCAACCTTCTGTTAATCTAAAATAAAAATAAACGATTAAAAAGCTCAAAGGGGGCAATAGAAGGACTAAAAAGACTTAAAAGCTTTATATACGTCTGAAACCAAAACTCTTAGGAGAGTGGGGGTTATGATACTAGTTTTTGAGGATTTGGGATGCTGTAAAAGATGCGGCTCCACGGAAACAAGGACAGAGATACTTATACCTACTCTTAAACCTCGCAAATTAAGGGGAAAAGAAAAAGAACAAACCGTGGAAATATTCTGCAAGAAATGCGGCAAAATAAACAGGACCACTATAAAGATGGCTATAAAATAAATAATAAAAAAAATAGAGGGGGTTTTTTTGGCCTATTTCTTCATGAATGATACTATTGCCAAAAGAGATCCTACCAGTACGAAAATCCATCCTACGAACTCAAACAACATTGCACCGTATATCGCTAACTGTGGGATGTAAGTTGCCCAGAGTGTTATCCCGAATGCCGTTGCAAGGATGAATGAAACTCCTGCGATTGCTATCCAGTTGAATGCTTTTTCCGCACCCTTCCTGATTTTTGCGTATTCTGCAAATACTGGTACTAATAGGCATATCACTCCTAAAATGTGTAATTCTACTGCCATTTTTTTCACCTATTAAAAAGAGGAACACGATTATATTTAAAGATTGTATCGATTTTTATCGATTTTACTTAAAAATATCTACTATCCCGTCTATATGATAAACTACTTTCTGGCCCTTTTTGGGAAACTCTCTTGTATATACAATTGCTGGAAGCTTTTTCCCATTTTCTCCATTTACAAAAACCTTTTCCGAGCACTCGACCACTTCGGTCTCAAACACTCTGCATTGTGGATGATCCTGGTTGTGTTTGCCAAAGAAATAGTTTCTTACTTCATTATCCGTAACCTTTTCCGGGTCAAAATTATTACAAACCATTTTAAAGTATTTTTTAAACTTATCAACAGGAAAATCTATTTCTTCCTTTAAAGCGTTCATGTAAAGTTCGTAATCCTCTTTAACCATCGTTTTATTTTTTAAAAGCTTGGCACACGGGGCAGCATAACTTAAAAGAACTCTGTTAACTCCCATTTTGACAACCCTAAACCTTGTGTAAAACAAGTCCCATCAATATCTTTACTATGTCTCCTTCCTCATAACTTTCATAGGGGTTTAACTTTACTTCTCTTATTCTGCTCCTGCCTATCTTTACCTTTGCCTTGTCTCCGCAAACTTCGCAGATAGTTCCTTCCTCGATATCCATGCTCTTTATTTTCTCGTGGTAATTTAAATGCTTTTGTGTTTGGTTCCATGTAATAACAATAAATAGATTGGGCTCCAAATAAATTTATGAAGAATTTTTTAACAGTTATTCCAGCCTGGAGCGGAGGCAAACTTCCGAAAGTAGTCGAAGACTGCCTCACCTCTCCAACAGAAAATTCTCCGGAACTCTATCCGGGAGTCGTAATAGTTACCAGCAGCAGAGAGACCTTTCGTACGGCAATAGAGCTTTCAAAGCAATACGACAACTTGGAAATTCTTTATGGAGAAAAAAGCGGTAAGACGAATTTCGCCAGGGAAGCCCTGAATTACATTTACGGAGAAGAAAATACTTTTAAACCTTACGGTATCCCGACTTTCAAACCTGATTTAATAGGTTTTATAGACCATGACGCCCAGCAGAAGTGGGGCGAAGCATTTTCCATGGTAAACGAACTGGAAGGTTATAAGATAGGCCACATTCAGAGGAGAAGACCCATAAAGATGAAGCCAGAGAAGATAGAAACCCAGGCTTTCCTTAATGAAGTGGTTTACAGGGCGCTTGAAAAGAAAGGCCACGATGTTTCCTCCCTGTCCGAAGACCCCGAGTCGGGTCTGGGACCGGGCCGTGGTGTAAAGGACCTGCAGAACAATGTCTGCGGGACTTACGATGCCTT
>JAGLWW010000149.1 GCA_023133195.1 Candidatus Aenigmatarchaeota archaeon | reverse complement strand
TGCCAGGAACTTGGAAATCTGTTGAGACTGAGGGAAGAGATAAGAACTATAAGAAAGGTTCGTACACGGATAAAATACGGAATAAAGGAAGAACTTGTCAAGCTGGTTAAACTCAGGGAGATAGGAAGAGTCAGGGCAAGAATACTATATGACTCTGGTTTCAGAACCATTTCCTCTCTGAATAAAGCCCCAAAGGAAAGGCTTGGAGATCTACTGGGCCCAAAGATTGCACAAAAGGTAATGGAACAGTTAAACGAAAACGTGACGAATCAGAAAAAGTTAGTTTAATCCACTGCCTCATGACACCATTTTCTCCTTTTGCTATCTTCCATATAATCACAGTAAGAGGAGTCGCCCGTGTCCATAGCTATGTACCTGTAGCAGCTATCCCTGTAATAGTCATCTATTATCTCAAGGCATATTGACGGGTCTGTTTGTCCCACGGCCATTTCCCTGAAGCACCAATCTCTATCGCTTCCTGATAGCACCTCACATCCCTCTTCAGGAATTTCGGGATCGCCTGTAGTTCCGCCCCCGCCGTCACCAGAACCTTCTCCACCGGAGCCGCCGCCTCCTGATTCCAGTGCTTCCTCAACTTCATTTCGGCAGGAATCACACCCCTCTTCGTCTTCTATGTTTTCGCATATTGAGGGGTCTCCCTTATCTATTGCTTTATCCCTATAACATTTTTCTCTCAGATACGGGTTTTCTATTCTTGCACACTCGTCTGTGTTAAACACATCAGTTTGTAAAAAGAAATACAGGCAAAACAGAATAATCAGAACAATGGGCAGCGTAATTAGAAATCTCTTGTCAGCTTTATGTTCCTCTTTTTTTGTTTTCATCGCCTTTTTCTTTGTAGTGGTTTTCTTCCCGGATTTCTTGGCCATAATTAATTTTGCAGTTCGGGATTTAAAAACCCAATTGATTAAAAAACTACGAAATCCATATATTCTTTATGGTCACGGTAAAGAGTTTCTCAATAAAAAGATATAGGGACAGGCTGCGCCTGGAATTCATGTGCTCCTCATCCAAGTTCAAGGAAAAGATAATCAAATTTGATATGCCGGCTGCGCAAATAAAATCCCTTATCAGGGAACTGCAGAAAGCTGCAAAAAGAAGGGATGAAGAAATCAAGGATGATGTAAAGTACATCGGCTAACTCTTCAAAAACCTGAATTTTAGGCGGTTAATTTGCATTTAAATATTTGATTTCATAACTAAAATTACAATCAAGAACGGAGGTAAAAAAATGGTAGAATTTGAAACAATTGAATCGACTGAAGTGAAATTCGGAAACAACAACTTCATTGAAATAGGAAAGAAGAAAGCTATAACTGAAGAGGGGGAAAATCAATTTATTTCTCTTTCCAGGGGTTTCTTCACGCCAGACGGTGAAAAGAGATACAAGAAAAATTTTTCATTGCCGAATGACGCAGAAGTTGTCAAACAGATAATAGATGCTTTGCAAAATCTGAATGTAGATGAAAAGAAAGAAGAAACACAGGAAGCAGAAGAAGAAACAGAAGATTCAACAGAAAGCGATGAAGATGCATCTGAAGAAGTCGTAGAAGAAGAAACTGAAGAAAAAACTGAATAAACGAAGAAACCTTTCCTTTTGTAATCTGCTCTCACGGGCAGAATTTTTTTATTTTAACGGTCTAGTGCTCTCTGGCTTGCAAAACTAAGATTTCTCTCCGTTCTTTAAAAACCTGAGATTATGTGGTTTAAATCATTGTCGATTACTACGTCAGGCACTAATTTTTACATGCTTAAATTTCTATCTTTTCATGTATCAAACAGGTGAATTTT
>JAGLWW010000148.1 GCA_023133195.1 Candidatus Aenigmatarchaeota archaeon | reverse complement strand
ACCATACAAAAAGAGGAACCAAATTGCGTGGCGGTGGAACTGGACCGCATGAGATACGTGGCAATGACATCCAAAAAAGGGACTAAACCCCCCGGAATGTTCCTCAAGATAATATCCTGGATGCAGAAAGAGCTTGGAAAGATGACCGGCATATCTCCGGGAGAGGAGATGATGGAAGCTGTCAATTTTTCCAGAAGGAAAAATATACCCGTCTGCCTCATAGACCAGGATTTTTCCGTTACAGTCAGGGATATCCAAAAAATCTCTCCTTATGAAAAAATAAAGCTGTTTACAATGGCAATATTCAGCGGGTTTGCAAGCAGAAAAATCGACCTCAGTAAAGTCCCGCCCAAGAAAATAGTCAAGGAGGCATTATTTTACCTGAAGAAACACTTCCCCCAGATATACAGGGTACTTGTTATAAAGAGAAATATTCACATGTCCTTGGCCATAAAGGGGCTATCAAAAAAATACAATAAAATACTTGTTGTTGTGGGAGCCGGACATATAGACGGCCTGAAAAAGTTATTAAAAGATGAAAAAATAAAGATAATTGGGTGAAACCGTGCATAAAAAGGAATTGAGAGATTTGTTCATTTCAATCGTTGCTCTTGGTGTGATTTTTTCTATTTCAGATTTATCTCTTACCAATCTGGTGGCTTCCCTGTTTGCCGTTGGTCTGGCTTTCCTGTGCCATGAACTTGCCCACAGAGAAACTGCAAGAAAGTTCGGGGCCCATGCCACGTACAGGATATGGCCAACCGGACTTTTGATTGCTTTGGTGCTGGGAGTCATAAGCGGAGGCAGAATAATATTCGCTGTTCCCGGAGTCGTTTACATAAGCGCTGTCAAAGTGGCAAGATGGAAGACCGAATATACGAGCCTCAAAAACGAGGAATACGGACTAATATCTGTTGCAGGACCACTGGCAAATCTTGTGCTTTCTCTTGTATTTCTGGCTTTTAATTCCCTGTATTCATGGAACTTTTTTGCCATGGCAGCGATGATAAACATATACATAGCTTTCTTTAATCTCCTGCCTGTACCTCCCTTTGACGGGGCAAAAGTGATGAGATGGGATAGAAAGACATGGGCCATGATGTTCCTTGCGGCACTTGTTGGACTGATAGGGACATGGTTTTTGTAAAAACCTTGAAATTCTAAACTTTTATTTCTCCAATGTGAGATAATATACATGGAACTCTTATACGACATAATAGCCCTTCTGGTTGTAATGATTATCGGTTACCTCTGCGAAGAAAAAAGGGCTTACTTCATTTTATTACTTTTCTTCCTGGTCCCATCCGGCCTTCTAATCGGATACTTCCTGGAGGACGTGCTTATTTATGGCATACTTTTCGTCTTGGGCATAACCGTGGAAAGAATGTATATGACTTACAAGTGGCAAGCTACCAGAAGGCCGAAAAGTGCGGATTACAAGCCCACCCATGACTGGGTAATGAAAATAGTGGCAACGCTAATAATAATCCTGTGTATAGACATGGTATCAGACGTGCACATAACTTACAGTTTCCTTGCATTCTTTGGAGGTGTACTGGCCTCCTGGGTTATAAAGAAGTTTGAAAACAGATAATGCTTTTTTCATACCAGTCTTGGCTTGAAGAACTTGTAGAGTTCTCCTGCCCATAGAACAGAAGAGGAGAGTAATATCATTATCAACACTTCTGTCAGACCTAATGAAACAAACTGGAATATCTCTTGAAAGAAAGGTATGTAGATTACTACAAAGAGAAAAGCAACTGATATTAAAAAAGCCGCAAAGGAGTGCTTGTTAGAGAGGAAACCTATTCTAAAAATAGATTTTTTAAGTGAACGCA
>JAGLWW010000147.1 GCA_023133195.1 Candidatus Aenigmatarchaeota archaeon | reverse complement strand
ATGTCCGAAATATCTGCCATCTTTATCCCCATAAGTTTTAATAAAAACATTACTTTCACCATCTATGAAAAATCTACCCATTGAAAGAAGTTCTAAAGCCTTTTTGTAGGCAGGTCCATCGCATTTATCTTTCATAAGTTCCTGCTGTTCTTTGTAGTTTCTTCCTTCAACAGGCAATTCATCAGACATATACAAAATCGGTCCGCCGTCTACAATTTCATTCATTATATGTATGGTAGACTTTGTTGCCTCTTCCCTATTTTTCATGGCATCTCTCACAGCATTATCTCCAATATATTTTCTATCTCCATTTTCATCCAGTATAGACAAGTCTGCAGGATGAACATTCAAAATCCTATTCGAATAAGCTTCCAGAAAAACATCAGTCAAAAAATACATATAACCTGAACATGTGATTGCATCTGGTCTCCAGTCTTTATCTTTTATAATTAACAGGTTCCTGGTGTCATAATGTTTACGTATTTTCATATCTTCGATTGGCGCAGGTTCAAGACCATAAAATGGCACACTTCCGCTCTTATAAAAATTATGAATATCATTTACCTCTACAGATATGCCCAAGTTTTCAAGTTTTTCTATACCTGAAGCATTTTTGTCTGATGAAATTGCCCCAACGACTTCATAAGTTTCTCCATCAACCATGAAAGGCACTGCACTGGCTCCGCCAGAGAACAAAGCAACAATTCTCATTGGGTCCTTGACAAAATCTTCCTTTGGCTCATAAATAGGTTCTATATTCATAAAAACTCCTCTTTGATATATTTCACTCCATTCCTGAGTATTTGTATACCATCCCCTTCTTCTGGCATGGTTCCCCCCTTTCTTTTGTAAATCTCCTTATTCTTGGTCCAGTTCGGATGGTTTAAAAAAGAATTATATGCCTCTGGATGGGGCATCAGTCCGAAAATCTTTCCTGTCGGGTCGCAAATGCCTGCTATATCTTTTTTAGAGCCATTTGGATTGTATGGAAAATCGCTCTTTGTCAGCGTACCTTCCACATACTGCATCACAACTTGGTTGTTTTCAAACAACTCGTCTATAACATCATCCTCAGCATAAAACTTTCCTTCAGCATGTCTTATAGGCAAATCCATTTTTTCAATATCTTTAGTAAAAACACACGGTGATTTTTTTACCTTTAAGTTAACCCAGTCATCTCTGAAATTTCCGCAATCATTGGGCAATAGAGCCACTTCACGGGAATGATAGTTTCCGTCAAAACCAGGCAAAAGCCCGAAGTTAACGAGAGCCTGAAAACCATTACATATCCCTATAACCAGTTTATCTTCTTTTACAAAGTTTTCTATATCTTCTCCTACATTATACTTTAGTTTACAAGCTTCCAGAGTTCCGGCTCCATGGTCATCTCCCCAGCTGAAACCTCCTATGAAAGCCAATATATGATAATCTTTCAAAGATTTTTTTTCTTCCAAAAGCTCGTTTATATGAACTCTGTCCGCTTCTGCTCCAGCCTTTTCGAAAGAATATTTGGTTTCGTAACCACAATTCAATCCATAACCATCCAATATCAAAGCTTTAGGTTTCATATCAAATCACCAAAAGTTTTTTTATAAGCGTGTTTTAAGTCACCTATACTTTCATTTATCAATTCTTCGTCGTGTAAACCCCTTACTTTGAATTCATCACCTTCATTAACGTAACCAACGTGGTTGCAATCGTAACCTTCCAAAATTTTCTCAAAATTTTCTTTATATTCGGGTGCAACCGTAACGATAAATCTTCCGCTCGATTCCGAGAACAAAACCTTGTCGTTCCTATTCAAGTACCCAGGCACCTTACTCAGGTCAACATCCATACCAAGATTTCCAGCGAAAGCCACTTC
>JAGLWW010000146.1 GCA_023133195.1 Candidatus Aenigmatarchaeota archaeon | reverse complement strand
ATTTATCTTTTTATTTCTTAAAAACTATGGAATAATATGAGAATTTTGGTGACTGGAGCAGGTGGAAGAATAGGTACACATCTTGTAAAAGAGTTAGAAAAAGAAAATGATGTTATAATATTTGATAGGAAAAATGGGTATGATTTGTTAAACAAAGATTCAATTAATTCTGTCCTAAAGGATGTGGATTTAATATACCACTTGGCAGCATTAGTGAGTTACACTGAATCCAAAGACCTTATATGGAAAATTAATGTGGAAGGGACAAGAAATCTCTTGAATGTAGCCGTTGACATACCTGTTATATACATGAGTTCTACTGCAGTTTATGGAAAAAAACTCTCAAAAATTCCTGCAGACGAAAACAGTTCATTAAAACCGACAGACTTTTACGGAAAAACTAAATTAGAAGCAGAAAAACTTGTTCTAAAGTCAAATGGCATTTCCTTAAGATGTGCCGATATTTACGGTCCAGGTTTCGAGGAGGGATATTTCAAAGTTTTCGAACTCCTAGAAAGGGGCAAGATGGTAATATTCGGTTCAGGCAAAAACAAAATTCAGTATCTGCATATAAATGATGCTATAAACGCGCTCTTTTTAGCAAAGGACCGTGGAAAACATGGAGAGGCTTATAACATAACTGGTTCTGATATTATGACCCAGCAAGAGTCATTAGAGCTTGTATGCAAGTACCTCGGAGTGGAAGCTCCGAAGAAGCATATATCCCCCTGGCTCGCGAAGCTGATAGCAAAAATGAAAGGAAAGGAGGAAATGGTTGCATATATAGAAAAGCTGGCTGCTGACAGGGCCTTTGACATCTCAAAAGCCAAGAGCGAGTTAAATTTCGAGCCCAAAGTGAAATACAAAACAGGAGTAGAGGAAGTTGTAGAAGAATATAAGAATAGAAAGAAAACTGCTTACTAAAGCTTAAATTCTTTTTCTTTGTTATTAGTAACATGGAATTATCAAAAGATATTATAGAAGACTCAGAACTTCAAATTTGGGATTATGATGGTGTTATAGGCGAAGTAAGGATAGCCAATTGTCTGTTTGGTATCATAATGGAAGAGAAAAAGAGGGGGAATAAAAAAAACTATCGAAGGGGAATCCGCGGTGGTTTAAAGGTTATGGCTGGAACAAAAATCATGAGCCCCTTTTCTCAAATGTATGCAGAAAACTGGGGACTGAAAAAAGCTATTGAAATTGTTGGTAACACTGATCCTGAAATTGGAAAAGAAAGAATTCAAGAAGCGGCCCTACAGCGTCATGAAAATTATAAACTTAGTGGAGTTGAAGCTGTCATAGAGACGTTGCGAGAAGATTACGGTTTGGATTTTTATATTTCATCAACAAGCGCTGACATATTTATAGAACCTGTAGCAAAGAAGTTGGGAGCTGTGGGTTTCACAACACAAGAAGTTTTTTATGAAGGTGAAAATCCAAAAGGAGTTAAATTGAGGGTAAGAAACAAATATGAAGTAACAAAAAACGATTTAGAGGAAAAGGGCTATTCGGTTAAAAACTCAGTTTATTTTGGCGACGGTCCATCGGATTTAGAATTTAAAGGAAATTCAAAACTCTTTTTTGCAAGTCCTCTTGCGAAACCACCAGTAAGGAGAGTGGCCGACTTTCAAATAGATGACTATAGGAATTTTAATAGAGAACTTAAAGAATTATAAAGCTCCCGCCAGGAAAGCAAGAAGGCAGATTAGCATGCCCAGCTTCATGAGCTTATGTACTCTTTCCGCTTCAGTTCCCCTCTGGTTCCAGATTATGGATAATACGAACAAAGCCAGGCCAAGTGAGACAACATACATATACATGTTGCTCATGTATCCCAAAAGGTATGGAACGGGGGCAAGCACGACTGCAATTGCCGTCAAAA
>JAGLWW010000145.1 GCA_023133195.1 Candidatus Aenigmatarchaeota archaeon | reverse complement strand
TAAGAAAAGGAACCAATGAGGCCACAAAGGCAATAGAAAGAGGCGCTGCGGAACTGGTTGTAATAGCAAAGGACGTGGATCCACCGGAAATAGTAATGCATCTGCCTCCGCTTTGCGAAGAGAAAAACATACCTTTTGTTTACGTAAAGAACAAAGATGACCTTGGAAGAGCTGCTGGAATAGATGTAAGATGTGCTGCTATAGCAATAGCCAAATCAGGGGACGCCAAGAAACTCATAGCTGAAATCGTTGGCAGTGAAAAAGAAACCAAGAAAGAAGAAAAGGCTGAGAAAAAGAAGGAAGAGCCGGAGAAGAAGGTAGAAGAAAAGGAAACAAAAAAACCGGCAAAAAAGAAAGAGTCCAAACCTGAAGAAAAACCAGAGGAACCTGAGAAAAAAGCAGAGCCAATCAAGAAGGAAGAACCAAAAGCAGAAGAGACAGAAGAAAAGGCGGAAGAATCCAAGGAAGAGAAGAGTTCTAAGCCTAAGAAATAGGTGAATCTATGGCTAAAAAGGAAGTTAAATCTAGTCATGAAAGTAATATAGATGCGGTTCCCGCAGAAATAGTAAGAATTTTGAGAAGAGGCGGGGTAAAGGGAGTTACCGCTGTCAGATGTAAGGTTCTTGAAGGAAGAGACAAGGGAAAAATACTTCAAAGGAACGTTATGGGCCCAGTCAGAATGGGAGATGTTTTGATGCTTAGAGAAACAGAGATGGAAAGTTCCGGCAGGTTCGGTTAAACTGGTGAAAAAAATAATGAAGTGCAGTTATTGCGGAGAAAACACGAAAGAAGGAAGAGTTATTCTCTTTGTCAAGAAGGATGGAAAAGTATTCTCTTTTTGTTCTTCCAAATGTGAAAAGAGCTTTAAGATGAAGAGAAACCCAAGGAAGAAGAAGTGGACAAGAACAAGCAGAAAGCTGAGGGGTAAAGAGTAATGAAGCTAAACATAGTTTTTTTGGGGCCGCCCGGCTCTGGAAAGGGAACTTATGCCTCAAGAATAGCTCCAAAATTTGGTATACCTCATATAGCTGTGGGTGATATTTTTCGTAAAGCCATATCTGAAGAAATCCCTATGGGTATTGAAGCAAAAAAATACTACGATGAAGGAAAAATGGTACCTAATGAAATTTCAGCAGGAATAATAATAGAGCGACTTTCTCAAAAAGATTGTGAAAATGGGTTCATCTTAGATTCTCCTTACGATTCACAACAGGCAGAGAAAATTGATGAAAAAATCAAAATAAACGTAGTCATAAATCTTGACATATCAGAAGAAGGGGTAATACAAAGACTTTCAACAAGAAGGGTATGCAGGAAATGCGGTGCTATCTACAACATAAGGACAGTGAAGCCCAAGGTAGAAGGAGTTTGTGACAAGTGTGGAGGAGAATTGTATCAGAGAAAAGACGATAGTCCCGAGGCAATCAGAAAAAGACTCGGAGTATATGAAGAAAGGTCAGGACCTTTGCTTGAATACTACAAGGAAAGAGGAGTTCTGATAAACATAGATACAAAAGACCCTCATTTACCGCCAGAAGTAACCGTTGAAAAGATAATGGAAGAACTTAAAAAATTCCAGTCATGATTACTCTGCAAGCGCTTTTCTCAGTTTGTTAAGATGCTCTTCAGTTACTTCTATTTCCCTGTCTTTTCCTGTAGCGCTTATGTTTACAGAAAGCTCTCTTACGGCGTTTTCAAGTTCTCTGAGTTTCTTTTCAAGCTTGTTTTCCACGGTCTGCATATACAGGTTTTTGGAGCCCTCAAGCGCAAGTTTCATCAGCCTTTCATCCACTTTTTCACTGCCGTTTTTTTCTCCTGTATTTAAAGATTTTTTCAGCTTTTCTATTTCTTCTGTATGGTGATGAAGTATTTCCTTTATCTCCCTTAT
>JAGLWW010000144.1 GCA_023133195.1 Candidatus Aenigmatarchaeota archaeon | reverse complement strand
GGATATCAATGGCAGACATCACCAAAACCGTAACGGTTTTGGAAATCCAAAATCCAAAATTCCAAATGAAAATTTTGAAAAACAAAGATTGTAAGTTCGGTTATCGGGACAGTATTTTTAAGCGTGATGAAAATTTAATAATTCTTTCCGCAGAGATTGAGTTAAAGAAAGGAAACAAAAAAGAAATTCAGAAAAAGATAAGAGAATATTTAAGACAGCCGAAGGAGAACCAGCCCTTAGAATTTCCTTGCGCCGGAAGTGTTTTTAAAAATCCAACCCCCCACCACTTTTCTATGAAAAGTGGTGGGGGGTCAGCTGGGTGGTTAATTGAGAAAAGCGGCTTAAAAGGAAAAAAACTGGGCAAGGTTCAGATTTCAAAAAAACACGCTAATTTTATTGTTAATTTGGGCCAAGGAAAAGCAAAGGACGTATTAGGTCTCATAAAATTAGCAAAAGAAAAGGTAAAAGAAAAATTCGGAATTGAATTAAAAGAGGAGATAGAATATCTATAGTGTGTGGGGGTTGACATTGTTGCCTGAAATGAAATAATAAAACAATAAAAAACTTTTAAGTTTTTTTGCAAATAAGCGGTCGACTATTTGTTTCCAAACTAAATAATTTACTCCAACCAAGTATTCAAAACATTGAGCGCTTGGTCGGATTACACATAATGGCAACGAAAAAAAAGAAAAAGAAGAAGAAGAAATAATTTCTTCCAACCCCGCCAGTCCATGGACTGGCGGGGGATTGTTTTTTTATGAAAAAATGTTATCATTAAAATATGAAAATTACTATCAAAGCAACAAATATAAAATTATCTCCGCCTATTGAGAGTTTTGTTGAAGAAAAAATGAGCAGTTTAGAAAAATACTTGCGAAATATAAAACTTGAGCCGTTGGAAGCATTTATAGAGATAGAGAAAACCACGGTTCATCATAGAAAAGGAGATGTTTTTAGGGCTGAAGCCCAGTTTCATTTGCCGGGACAAAGCATAAGGGCCGAGTCCATAAGAGATGATTTACATTTGGCAATAGATGAGGTTAGAGATGAATTGCAGCGAAAATTTAAACAATATACTCAAAAACAAATCTCCAAACGGCGCAGGGGAGCCAGAGCGTTAAAAAAACTTTTTCATTTGTCTCTTGCCGCCAGATTTTTCAGAAAAGGAAGAATAAGGGACGAGGGAGCGTGAAAATAATTATCAATTATCATTTTTTTTTATGTCTTTTTTTAATAAAATTTTTGGTGATGCCGATGAGAAATACTTAAAGAAAATCCAGCCCGTAGTAGATCAGATAAATAACCTCGAATCAAAGTTCGAGGGTTTTTCTGACAAAGAATTAAAAGAAAAAACTCTGGAATTCAAAGACCGCCTTAGAAAAGGCGAAACCCTGAACGGTATTTTGCCTGAGGCCTTTGCTTTGGTAAGGGAAGCAGGAAAGAGATGCCTTAACCAGAGGCATTTTGACGCGCAGTTAATCGGAGGAATTGTTTTACATCAGGGAAAGATTGCCGAAATGAAGACAGGAGAGGGAAAGACATTGGCTTCCACGCTACCGGTTTATCTAAACGGCTTAACAGGGAACGGAGTTCATATTGTTACGGTTAACGACTATCTGACTAAAAGAGATGTAGTGTGGATGGGGCAGATTTACCACTTTTTAGGGTTATCTGTGGCTTGTATAGTGCATGACACGGCTTATATTTATGACCCGACATTTACTAAAGAACAACAAATAGATAGCAACGAACAATTAGACGGGGAGCGGGATAAAGAACGGGATATTTTGGGCGGGTTTAAGGTTGTGGAGAGTTATCTAAAACCGTGTTCGCGAAAAGAGGCATATTCCGCGGACATTACCTATGGAACTAACAATGAATTTGGTTTTGATTATTTGCGCGACAACATGGCATTTAGCAGTGAAGA
>JAGLWW010000143.1 GCA_023133195.1 Candidatus Aenigmatarchaeota archaeon | reverse complement strand
GCCAATTTTTGCACCAATTTCTTTTATAACGGGGTCTGAATGCAATATCTTTGGAAGTTGTTTTTCTATTACATTAAAACTTTTCATGACCTTTTCCTTTTCTTTTTCTGTCATTACTTCATGCTTTGGAACAAGATGATGGTCTGTTATCTTAAATTCTTTCTTTTCCTTCTCGTTGCCATTTTCTATTGCACAATTTTCGGGTTTTTCTTCTGTCATTGCTTCACCAATATTTTTATTTGGCGGGCCCAGAGGGATTTTCGGTGACAAACCAAAATCTTGCGAATTCAGATTTGCCAGATTCGAACCCTCGACACCCGGCTTTCCTTTCAAACGTTAAAAGGCCGGTGCTCTACCAGGCTGAGCTATGGGCCCATCTTGGCGCCCCAGCCGGGATTCGAACCCGGGTCACAGCCTCTCTACAAACCTTACTGGGGTTTCGACAGGGCCGTATGCTAAGCCACTACACTACCGGGGCTTCATAGATAACTCTAAATGTTAAATATCAAACGTTAAATAGATAATTCTAGCACTTTAAACAATGTTATAATTTTACCGACCCCAAGTGAATATGATTACTAGCAACGTCCTGAATTTCCCGTCTGTTCGACAGTACAGTACAGATCGCTGGAAGGCTTAACTTCTGTGTTCGGAATGGGAACAGGTGTAGCCCTTCCGCTTTGGTCGCTAGTGAACACTATTAGTACGAAAAGCTTTAAAAAGCTTTCGGTTAAAATTTTTCAGCCTCCAGAAGGCCAGAGAACGAATTTAAAAGCATTTCAAGAAATTCGACAATTACAATTGCTCGTTTTTTCGACAGTTTTTGTAATTATTGATAAGTAGAAATGGTCCCCGGACTGTGAACTTCGAATGGGAAATGGAAAAATCGGAGATTTTTCACGTTCTTTCCCCAAGGACTTTCTTTTGAAGAAAGGCCTTTCGAACACAGGACCTGTCGGTAACTGACGGTTGAGTGTAAGTCAACCTATTGGAACGGTTGCTAAAATGACAAACACTTGAAGTGCTCGACTACAGCCGACCGCTCTAAACCGCTGAGCTATCCGGGGATAAAGATAATTAACACCAAAGCTATATATATTTTTTAGAAATTCATTCTTCCTTTATCTTAAGAGAATTTGAGAAGTATTCCTGTTTTACCTTGTTTATTCTGGCCTTCAAAACAGCCTTTGGAAGCTTGAAATACCCTACTGTACCGACAAGAGTCCTAAACTTGTATGTCAGTATTATGTTCTCACGTTTGCCCAAGTTATTGAGTTTCCATTTGACAATGGTTCCTTCATCCGTCTGTTTTATACTCGGTTTTATTGTTTTGAAATCTTTTATCAGTTGGGCAACAAAAGGAATGCGGTCTTCAACCACAACATCATTCATTTTCTTTCCCCCACTTTTTACTTCAAGAGCAACCATAACTTCTCGCTTTTCATCCTCCAGGATTTTTGTTTGTATAGAGTGTTTCCTTAAGGATGGTTTCTTGATTTGCCTCAATGCAAGGTAAAGTCCGTATATAGCGACGATTGTGAGTATTATAAACGGCCAGTAATGTATATTATAGTTTATTGTCTTACTTTCTCCACGGTCTAAGGTGACTTCCCAGACAAAAACAACCTTTGTATCCATGTCGATTATTTCAGGCATTTCTGAAAAGAAGGCAAACCAATCCCACGGTTTTGTAACTTCCATTTCTATTTTTTCAGTCTTTTCAACATTGCCCACATTTTTCATGTAGAAACTGCCTGATTCCTGAATCAGTTTCCACGAGGAATCATGAACTTTCTCTATTTTTCCTATCCTTTCTATTTCCACAACTCTTTTCCTTGAGTCCATTTTCTGGCTAAATTTCATCAGTGTCAGACTAATTTTATATGTTCCGGGGTCTGGATGTAATGACGTATCAAATATTTCCTCAA
>JAGLWW010000142.1 GCA_023133195.1 Candidatus Aenigmatarchaeota archaeon | reverse complement strand
CGAATTGTTCACTCCCGCATCCGAAACATTAAGCTCATAGAAAGTATAATTCTCCAAAGAATCTTTTTCAATAGTTATCTTGTATTCACCAACTGGCACGAAGGAGAAGGTAACGTTTCCATCAGAATTTGTGGTCCCGTTCATGTTCACTCCCTTTCCGTTGTCCTCTAGCAAGTAGGAAGTCCCGTTCAACATCTTCACTGTTGCATTTTCCACAGAGAGACCGGAGGAATTTGTTACATGGACTGTAAGTCTGGTTATTCCCAAGGTTTCGTAGAGTTCAAAATCGTCACAAAAAGCTAATCCGTAGAGTTCTAAACCGTAACCAAGTGATGTTCCATTAATTGAACCATATATGCCACCGTTCAAACCATAGATAACAGCATAACCAGATGAAGTAAAGTTAGTGACGTTTTCAAATTCAACTATTACCCCGTCTTCTACCGGATTCCCTTCTGTATCATTTATTGTGAAATTAAGTACAGTTTTGCGTAGAGTAAATGTTTCTGTGTTCAAGGTTTTTTTTGTTATTGTTATATAATTAAAGTCATCTGAATGGTATCCTATGTCACATCCCCAAACATCAACCCTATAAGTTCCTCCCGGATAGCTTCCCAAGTCGAAAGTTATGTTTCCATTTTCATCTGTGTAACCATCTTCATCGTATCCGTATGTAGTGTTCTTCAAATACACATGGGAGTTATTCAGAAGTTCTCCTGCTTCATTCTTTACGGTAACTTCAAGCATAGTCTTGTTAAGATAGTAAGTATGGTTCCAAGTTGGTGAATATTCGAAGTCCAGTTCAAGTGATGTGCTAATGTCTGTGTAGTTGGTCTTGATTATGGTTAAGTTGTAGTCGCTTCCGATAACTCTTGAGAAAGAAACTATGCCGGAAGAGTTTGTAAGTGCGGTTAGATTAGAACCTGTTGCTGACTGAGCGATTATGCTGCCGTTCCACAGGGTCACGTTAGATTGGTTTATATTGTGTGAAGTCTGGTTCTTCACGACTATCGTAACCAAAGTTGGCTCAAGAGTGTAGGTTAGTTCTGTGTTTTGGTTTGGCGTTACAAAGTAATCTTCTGTTAAGTTGTAAGAGTATCCCAGACTAGTTCCGTTTACCTTTATGTCATAAACTCCAATCATGTCAGTGAAGTTGGCCCAACCGTTTGTTGTTGTGTCTGCAAACTCTGTCCCGTTGTTTAGTGTTACGCTTATTCCATCCAGAGCATCGGTTGAGTTCTGGACATATATGCTCAAGTTACCTGGGTACGGTTTTAGGATGAGAGGTTCGGTTGTAAAATTATTATCGGAACCGATTGTAACCGTGTAGTTGGTTGAATTTGAATTGTAGTCTACCATGCTTGCATAGACTGTATATTCCTCTCCCACTATGTAGGTGAAATTATATATTCCGGAACCAGTTTCATTTGCTGTATAGTTTTGACCGCCTGTTGTGGAGTTGGCTGTTACCGTAGCCCCTTCCAAACCTGTTCCTGCGGGGTTCTGGACCTTGACAAACAAATTGGTCGGATTCAGGTTGTAAGCTGTAAACTCTGGGAAAGAGTAATTCAAACCTCCATCACTTACGTTTATGGTTTTTGTATCTACTCCGCAGCCGGCAAGAGTTCCGTTTATTTCAAGTATATGAAGTCCTGTTGGCACATAATGGAAAGTAACTGTACTGCTCCCTGAGGTAGTCTTGGTCACTCCATTAAGCGTTACGTTTATCCCATCCCTCTGCAAAAAGCCACAGGCAACAGTCACGTTAACAACAGTCTCATCCAGCGTGTAGTTAAATTCTGTTTCATTGTTGTAATAGTAAAGGCTTATATCGACGTTTGGTATGTCACGCAAAACTTCTTCTGCATACTGATCATACACGTGGATTTTGGCATAAGCGTCTAAACTTATTGTATTTGAATACCCGCCACTGGAAATATAATAAGAATCA
>JAGLWW010000141.1 GCA_023133195.1 Candidatus Aenigmatarchaeota archaeon | reverse complement strand
TGGTGATTTACATGGACAAGACTTACATGGATTATGCGGCCACTACGCCCACGGATCCGCGGGTTGTTGAGGCGATGCTGCCTTACTTTACTGAAAAGTTTGGTAATTCCGCGACCCTCTATTCAATCGGCCAGGAGGCTGAGGCCGTTCTTGAGGAATGCAGAAGGAAAGTAGCTAAAATTCTCGGGGCCAAGTCCTCTGAGATTTTCTTCACTTCCGGGGGAACAGAGTCAGATAATCTCGCCTTGAAGGGCGTGGCACTTGCCAGAGGGAAGGGTCATATAATCACATCGCAGATAGAGCATCACGCGGTTTTGCATACCGCGGAATGGCTGGAAAAACAGGGTTACTCCGTAACGTATCTTCCCGTTGATAAATACGGAATTGTGAGCCCGGAAAGCGTGAGCGAAGCGATTAAAGAAGACACTATTCTGGTTTCAATAATGCACGGGAACAACGAAATAGGAACTATTCAACCGATAGATGAAATAGGGAAGATTTGCAGGAAGAAAAGGATTTATTTCCATACGGATGCCGTGCAAACTGTGGGAAAAGTTCCTGTTTCATTGAAGAACGTTGACCTCATGTCTTCATCCTCGCATAAGATTTACGGACCGAAAGGTGTTGGTCTTATTTACATCAGAAATTCCGTGCAAATAGTACCTTTGATTCATGGCGGAGGGCATGAGAACGGCATGCGCTCGGGAACAGAGAACATATCAGGAATCGTCGGCTACACAAAAGCCTTGGAACTTGCAGTAAAGGAGATGAAAACCGAGTCAAAAAAATTGTGGAAGTTTAACAAAAAACTCGTGGAAGGACTGGGAAAGATTTCGGATTCATGGCTTAACGGGCACCCGGAGAAAAGGCTTCCGGGGAACGTGCATTTCTGCTTTAGTTTCATAGAAGGGGAATCACTGATACTTCTTTTGGATCAGAAGGGAATAGAGGCAAGTACAGGTTCTGCATGCTCATCTAAATCTTTGAAGCCGTCACATGTGCTCACTGCAATAGGCCTGAAGCCGGAAGAGGCCCACGGTTCGCTAAGATTAACAATGGGACGTTTTACGGAAGAAAAAGACGTGGAACGCGTGCTGCGGGAGGTACCGGGAGTGGTGGAGAGGCTCAGGAAGGTTTCTCCGCTGAGTGGTGAATAAAATGGCTTTATATACGGAAAAAGTAATGGACCATTTCAAGAACCCGAGAAACCAGGGTAAGATTGAGAATGCAGACGGAGTGGGCAAGGTAGGGAATCCCGTTTGCGGTGACGTATTGTGGTTCTATATAAAAGTAAAGGATGACGTGATTGAAGATATCAAGTGGGAGACTTACGGCTGTGCAGCTGCAATAAGCGTTTCCTCAATGCTCAGTGAAATAGCAAAGGGCAAAAACATTAACGAGGCCCTGAAAATAGAGAACAAGGATATACTGAAGGGATTAGGAAACCTCCCTGCAATAAAAATCCACTGCTCTCTTTTGGGTGTGGAGGCCCTGCAGGAAGCTATTTATGATTACCTGTCAAAGAATGGCAAAAAGATAACGGAAGAGCTGGAAAAGGCGCATGAAAAGAACAAAAAGACTTTAAATAATTTACATGAGTAGGTGATTTTATGAAGATAACAAAAGATATGATAATAGGAGAAGTCGTGAACAAGTATCCGGAAACAGTTGATGTTTTCATGAAAAACGGGTTGCAGTGCATAGGCTGCATGATGGCAATGATGGAGACTCTTGAACAGGGTGCAAAATCTCACGGGATTGACATGGAAAAGCTTTTGAAAGAACTTAATGAAGCTGTAAAGGACGAGAAGTGATTTAATGGTATTTTTCTGCATTCCCTGTATTGTTCTGGTTGCTTATTTTCTTGTGGCATCCATATTCATCCCCCGCTATCGCGTGTACATAAAGGAAGGATGGAGATGTTTTGCTGACAAGTTTAGGGGCAAGGAATGCTCAGTTTCCG
>JAGLWW010000140.1 GCA_023133195.1 Candidatus Aenigmatarchaeota archaeon | reverse complement strand
TTTTCGCTGGCTTAAAACCAGATTCGAACCCGGGTCCCTGGCTTTCCCAAAGCTTTCGTTTTTTGCTTAAGCTTTTTTCTAAAAAGCTTACGAGAGGCCAGAATCCTTAACCACTAGACTACAGGAGCACTTGTAAAGAACTACACAAGCACTGCTCAACTTATTTTATATGGTATCAACCTTTTTAAAGACTTTGGCGAGCCCGGAGGGATTCGAACCCCCGATCTCTCGGTTTCCTCCGGTAGGCCGAAGCCGAGCGCGATATCCACTACGCCACGGGCCCATTTTTTGCACAAATACAATTTGTCACGGAAAGGTTTAAATGTTTTTTTACCCTCTTATCTTGTATGTCTACTGTTGCAGGCGCTTTTGCTCTTACCCAAAAAGGTCTGGAGGACATTGTTCAAAGGACTTACAACATGCAGGTTTACAACCAAAACAGGGGAGAAAAAGCAGCAGCAATGACGGCTGCCAGGAACACAAAGGTAAGTTTTGATACCTTTAATGGAAACGGATTTGTTCACGATGCTCTAGGCAATGAATTAAAGCATTTGAAGTCAAACGAGCCCGTGGCCACCATAGGATATAACATGAGGAGCAGACTGGTGGGTCGTGAGCCTCATACAGTCTCCGGCAAAAAATATAAGGTAGCCGGGGCCATGGACGGTTATCTGCTTGATTCCAAGAAACCGCTGAACAGGACAATTACAGAATGCTACTTAAATCATCTGGAAGATACAAAAGATTTTGAAGAGGCGGGAATAAGATTGATGCAAGAGTATTATGGAAGAGGTCCTTACACAGCAATCTTTATGGTTAACGATGGACAGGAGACGAGCCAGATAATTATAAGAGACCCCTTTGGCATGAAACCTTTGAATCTTGCAGTCAATGATGATGTCGTGTTGACATGCTCGGAAAATGTGGGCTTTCAGAAAGCCAGAATGACTTATGGTGAAAAATTTGATGTTTGCAGGCCAGTGGAACCCGGGGAAATGATTATTCTGAATTCTTCAGCTTCACTAAATGATTTGAAAAATCCAAATATAATTTATGAAAGCAACAAAACATTTGGTGATATCTTTGAATATTTTTATAGTTCAAATAAGAATTCTGTTTTTGATGGTGTTCCTGTAGGGATTTTTAGAAAAAATTTGGGAGTAGCTCTCACCGAAATGTATCCGGAAATAAACGAGATAGATGAGATTACTTATTCTCCTGATTCAGGTTTAAGTTTAAGTGAGGGGCTTGGTTTAACTGAAGGTTTTATTAAGAGGCCAAAACAATTCTTGACGAAGATTCCCGGAAGCAAGAAGATATACCTGCTTGAAGACAGAGAGGAGAGGGAGCATTTCGGTGATTTGAAGTGGCAGCTGGATGAAGAGCTGGTTAAGGAAATTGCAAGGGAATATGGAAGGCCATTCTCTGTTATTATTGCTGAGGATAGTATAGTCACTGGAAACAATTGCAAAAAAATGAACAATCTATTTAAAATTGTTGAAAAATTGGTAAGTAAGTTATATTATGGTGTATCGGCACCTCCTTTAAGGTTTCCTTCCATCGACAATATTGAGAGCTTTGACAGGCAAAAATATGTTGCCGAGGGATTAGCCAACCCTGACGTAAGAGAGATAGATAAGATAGTGGCTAAAAAGATAAATTCAGATGGAGTGTTTTATATGGATTTGGAAACCGCAGTTAAAACTCTAGGAAGAAGGGATGTTAGTACAGAATATTTTACCGGGGATTATCCTGTCTTGTTAAAATATTTGAAGAAATACGATTTCAATCTTCCGAAAGGTTACAGTTCTCTTCTGGATTAGTAACTTTTTCCAAAGTAGGTAATATATTTGGCTTCTTTTCCGCAGAGTAGGCACTTGCCCTTTACGTTCTTGTTTAAGTGGAATGGAATGTTGGTTATCTTGGCCCCGGTTTCGTCCTTTATCTTTTCCTCGCACGCGAC
>JAGLWW010000014.1 GCA_023133195.1 Candidatus Aenigmatarchaeota archaeon | reverse complement strand
TCTGTTCACGCTCCATACTATATAAACCTTGCTTCTATTGAGCCTGAAAAGATAAAGGCCTCAAAACAACGAATTCTGATTTCTTGTGAAAGGGCCCACTACATGGGTGCAAGTCCCGTTGTTTTTCACCCGGGTTTCTACGGTAGTTATACTCGTAAGGAGACTTATGAAATCGTGAAAAAAGGCATCTTGGATATAACAGACAAAATAAAGGAAAAAGGCTGGAAAACGAAAATAGCAATGGAAACCACAGGAAAAGCCTCACAATTCGGCTCGCTTGACGAACTGGTGATGATGCTAAAGGAGGTTGGAACGAAACAATGCACGTTATGCGTGGATTTTGCACATTTATGGGCTAGAAACTTGGGTGTTTTTGACTACGCAGAGGCCATGAAAAAAATAAAGACATTAAAATTTGACCATCTTCACTCACACTTCTCACAGATAGAGTATACAGACAAGGGTGAGAGGCGTCACCTTACTTTTGAAGAAACTACGGAAAGTCCGCCAGTAGATATAGTCTGCAAGGAAATCTTGTTCTCAAAACAAAACATCACAATAATCTCGGAAAGTCCTGTATTGGAAATAGATTCACTAAAGATGAAGAAAGTGTTTGAGAAGCTAGGTCACAAGTTTTAATTATTTAATTAAAAACTACCAATTATTTCTTATGTTTACTGATTTCAGGACCGAGGCCTGCAAAACTTTAGAGAAAACAGGAATTAAGGTTAAGCCCGAGTTTCTTGAGGAGCCACCGGATCCGAAAATGGGAGATTTGGCCTTTCCCTGTTTCGGACTGGCCAAGGAAAAAAAGAAGAACCCAAATGAAGTAGCCAATGAAATTGCGAAAAAAGT
This sequence comes from Candidatus Aenigmatarchaeota archaeon, assembly GCA_023133195.1. Taxonomy (GTDB): domain Archaea; phylum Aenigmatarchaeota; class Aenigmatarchaeia; order PWEA01; family JAGHBM01; genus JAGLWW01. The sequence continues at coordinate 10,030 of JAGLWW010000014.1, read as the reverse complement.
AAAGATTTCAAAGGATTCTGTTTTCAGGGAAGTGAAAGTTCTGGGCCCTTACGTGAACTTCTTTTTTGACAGGGGAAAACTGGCGGAGAAAGTTATTTCGGAAATAAACAAGAAAAAGGAGAAGTATGGTTCCGGTTCTTCTAGCGAGAAGGTTATGGTGGAATATCCTGCTCCGAACACTAACAAACCTCTGCATTTAGGTCACATGAGGAACATGGCCATCGGGGAAGCCATAGCAAGGATTTTTGAAAAACTTGGTTACAAAGTCTTTCGTGTAAATTTACACAACGACCGCGGTATACACATTTGTAAGTCCATGCTTGCATATCAGAAGTGGGGTGGCGGGGCAAAGCCCGACAAGAAAGGCGACCATTTTGTGGGAGATTTCTATGTATTATTTTCTCAAAAAGTTAAAGAAGATTCAAGACTTGAAGAAGAAGCAAAGGAAATGCTCAAAAAATGGGAATCTGGCGAAAAGGAAACATTTGATTTATGGAAGAAGATGAACTCCTGGGCAGAAAAAGGAATGGAGGAAAGTTACAAAAGATTCGGCGTCAAATTTGAAAAGATTTACAAGGAAAGTGAGATGTATAAGAAAGGAAAAGAGATGGTTTTGGAGGGATTGAAGAAAGGCGTGTTTGAAAAAGATGAAACAGGTGCTGTTTTCTTTGACTTAAGTAAATACGGTCTTGATAAAAAATTCTTAATACGCGCGGATGGGACAACGCTGTATGTGACACAGGACATGTATTTGGCTTTTCTCAAGTATGAAGACTTCAATCCCGACAAGTCTATCTATGTTGTGGCTAATGAGCAAAACTATCATTTTGACGTTCTTTTCAAGCTTTTGGAAGAATTAAAAAAGCTAGGTTACAAGTTTGCCAAGAAAAATATTCATGTAAATTATGGTATGGTGAATCTCCCATCAGGTAAGATGAAATCCAGGGAAGGAACGGTAGTGGATGCAGATGATTTGATGGATGATTTAAGAGAAAGAGCCAAGAAAGAGATAGAGAAAAGGAACAGACTGGATAAGAAAAAACTGGACGAGTTGTCCAATAATATTTCTCTTGGCGCGATAAAGTTTTTCCTTTTGAAATATGATGAATATAAGGATTTTGTTTTCAAGCCAGAGGAGTCCCTATCCTTTGAGGGAGAGACTGGCCCATATCTTCAGTACTCTCTTGTGAGGGCAAAAAATATTTTGGAGAAGTCAAAAGAGAAACCAAAAGCAGGAGAACTTGAAGAAAAAGAGGAATTTGAACTTGCAAAGAAATTGTCAAAATTCTCCGAAGTAATAGAGAATGCAGCGGAGAAATACAAGCCGCATTTGTTAGCAAATTATGCTTACGAGCTGGCCTCGCTTTTCTCAAAGTTCTATGAAAATTGTCCCGTAATAGAAAGTGAAAAAGAGAAAGAAAGATTGGCCTTGGTAGAGTCTTTTATCTATACAATGAGAAACTGTTTGGAACTGATGGGGATAGAGGAAGTTGAACTTATGTAATCAAATATAATCAAGTACATCTGGCAAATTTTCCACAGAATAATGTACTTTATCATTCAATTTCACACAATTATTCCCTGCCTTAATTGTTTTAATATTTATGTTATTTTTTTCAGCCCATTCTCTGACACCCACGACGGCCTTTACATCATTTTTGCCTTCAACAATAAGGACCCCGCCATCATACAGTTCAAGCATTTCTTTTGCGAGATTTTCCTTACTCTGAATTTCCTCTATTTTTATTCCCCCATTATCCGGAACAAATCTGAATGTGAACTTCATATCATCAAGATAACATCTGCCATTTTCAGAAAACTTATCCATAAGTTTTTCCTTGAAAGGTGACATGGGATTGTCTGTAATTACGATGTTAATACGACCGCGTTTTTTCATCTCTCTAATTGTTTCAAAAGAACTTGGATATGGATTCCATCCTTCAGCTAGTTCATTCATGATTTCTTTCAGTTCTTCAAATTTATATTCATAAACCTTCCTTTTAAAAGCAGAAGGATTGTCCTTGCACTCTTCGTAAGTCTGGCCCAAACCCATTTCATAGGCCTTTTCCCTGAAATCTCCGAGCAATCTATCGAAGTCCATTAACACTAGATTTGAATACGGGGGCATAGGATATCGAATTCCAAGGTAGCTATATAAACCTAACCACGACAAAAAACAAAGAAATCGACAAGAGTGGATTTAAAGCGTGCCACGTCCGTTGTGATTTACATATTTTCTTATATATGGGTTACCACCATTTTCATAATGTAGTATTCCCGCCATGCTTTGAAGTCTTATTATCTCTCCGTAATGTCTTTCTGCTTCTAATTTTTCTCCCCACGGTATATCATCGTTATCTACTCTGAGCGAAATCCCCACATTATCACCTCAATTTTTTCTTCCTGCTACTAGATAGTGCACGAATGTTTCAAGCTTCTTCTTGGCCTCAGAGTCGGGCAGGGCCTTGTCAACCTCATCCCATGTTTCTTCCATCAAGTTCATCGCAAAGTTTTTTGAATATTCTACGGAATCATATTTTTTAAGTATGATTATTGCCTCGTCTATCAATTTTTTATCTTTTGTATGCATGCCTAGTATATCTATTAGTCTTTTTTTGTCTTCCTCTGAAGCCACGTGAAGTGTATGTACGATCATGAGAGTTCTCTTACCCTCGTTTATGTCATCGCCATATTCCTTTCCAAGACCGCCTTCTATGTTCATGACGTCATCCTTTATCTGGAAGGCAATGCCTATTGATTCCGCAAATTTACCGAGAGTTTCTATCTGTTCCTCACTTGCCCCCGAGAGCAAGGCTGCCATCTTCGCAGACATCCTAGCCAGTGTTCCCGTTTTATAAGCACACATCTGCAAATACTCTTCTTCAGAAAGGTTGTTGGCGTTAGCCATACCGTTGTGCCAAGCGATGTCCATAGCCTGTCCAAAATGGATGTTTATCATTTCTTGTATGTAGATTTCATAGACTTTTTTTATTGTTGTGTCATCAAATTCTTTTCCATTTTTAATCAATGACAGCAATGGAAGGAAATAAAGAGCGCTACCACAGTTTACTGCTACATCAATTCCATATATCAAATGGCTGCACGGTCTTCCCCTTCTCATCTCCGAATTGTCTTCTATATCATCCGCGAAAAGACTGCCGTTGTGGATAAGTTCCGGTATAAGAACAAAATCATAAACTTTCTCAGGGTCGCCCCCAAGCGCCTCAACTACCAAAAGGAACAATGCAGGTCTCCATCTTTTTCCGCCCCTGTCTAAGAATTCCCATGTCGGCTCGGCTATGGCCTTTGTGGGAGCTTCCGTGTTGTATTTATATCTCGGCTTGCCGAGAGTGAATTCCAAAAACTTTTCATCATATTTTCTGGGGACATATTTTTCAATTATCTTGTTTATTAAAGGTCTCTTGCTTTCCAGTTCCTTTATTATATCAATTTTTTCTTCACATGATTTCATTAAAAATCACTCCATTTGACAAAAGTTTGTTTAACTTGCATTTAAACATAACTTCGACAATTTCCATATTTTTCCTTAATTTTCACCTGCTTAGTAGGTCAAAAAGGTTTAAATAGTCAAATAAATCGACAAAAAGCGAACCTTTAAAAAAATTTTAAATACTATTTTTTCTAATAATTTTTATGGAGCAAGTTGTACTTGTCGATGAAAACGACAACCAGATTGGTGTAGAAGAAAAGATTAAAGCGCATGAAAACGGAGGGAAACTTCACAGAGCTTTTTCTATTTTTGTTTTCAATTCCAAAGGAGAACTTCTACTTCAGCAAAGGGCTTCTGTTAAATATCATTTCAGTAATCTCTGGTCTAACACTTGTTGTGGTCATCCTAGGCCAGAAGAATCTTTGAATTCGGCGGTTCACAGGAGATTAAGAGAGGAGTTTGGTTTTGACACAGAGTTGAAAGAGAACGGTAGTTTAATTTACAATGCAAATTTTACAAACGGTCTTACCGAGAGAGAGTTTGACCATTCTTTTATCGGAATTTTTAACGGAGAACCAGAGCCAAATCCAGAAGAGATTGGCGATTACAAGTGGATTTGTATAGAGGAATTAAAAAAAGACATAAAGGAAAATTCAGAGAAATATACACCATGGTTTAAGATGTTTGTCAGTAGAATAAATTTTGAAAAAGAATTAAAGCTTCTTATTGACTAGATAGATTTTTAAGCTATTAATTACAAATAAGTAACATGGCAAAATCTTCCAAAAAGTCAAAAGTCAAGAAACCTCTCAAAAAAACTGAATTCTATACTGAAAGAATAAAATCAGGTATACCTGGTTTGGACAATCTTATAAGTGGCGGTTTTTTAAGGGGCCAAAACATAATTATTACCGGTCCTGCAGGTGCAGGAAAAACCATTTTCTCCTGTCAGTTTATATGGGAAGGATTAAAGAACGGGGAGAAATGTATGTACATAACCTTTGAGGAAATTCCCGAAGAGATAAAGAAAGATGCCCTTTCCTTTGGCTGGGACTTAGAAAAATACGAAAAATCAGGAAAACTAATTTTAACACACAAGGATCCTTTCCAGACCACTGACATAACCACAAGACTTCAGAACGAAATAATACAGAGCGACATAACCCGTGTAGTTATAGATTCCATTTCTCTCTTGGGTCTTTACTTCAAAGATACTCACGAAATACGACGCGAACTCTACAAACTGATATGCGCACTAAAGTCGACTAATGTCACGGCAGTTATGACGGCAGAGACCAGAGAAGGCATAGATTTCGCACCCAGGTTCGGGGTGGAAGAATATGTTGCAGACGCATCCATAATACTGTTTTTCTCAGGAATCGGAGAAAGCGGTTTCAGATCTATTCAGGTCAGAAAGATGAGAAATACAAAACACTCTACAAACACACATCCGTTTGAAATTACAAAAAATGGGATTATAATACACAAATCAGAAATTTAGTCTACTTCTATAAGTTTCATGCCTTCTGGGGTTATCTCAAAGGGATAGATCAAAGTGCTGTGGTTCGTTCTTCTCATTTTTCTTATTGTTACAGTTCTCTTGAAATCTTCTGCAACCGGGACGAAATCTAATTTTATTACCGAATCTACAGTGGATTCTATCAATTCCGCTCCGGCTATTACTCCGCTGGTCTCTGTTATTGTGCCAGAGATTACCGTGGTTATTCCCATCTCTCTGAGTTTGTCCATGAGAGATGTCAGTATAATGCGAGACAGATACTGGTCATTTATGAAGAGCTGTATTACGGATATGGAATCAATAATAAGTCTCTTTGCTTTTGTTTTTTCAAGAGATTCCGTTATTTTTCTTAGTAATTCAGAGACATAAGATTTCGCAAGTCTGCTGGTATGCTCCATATCTACCGAAGGTACCATCGGTTTTAAAGACAGAAAATTTATAAGTCCTTTGTCTTCGAGTGAATCTATATCCCACTTGAACATAGATTCTATATCCTTTTTGATATCCACTACCCTCTCTTCTGTTGTCAGGTAAACAGTCGGTACATTGTTCATAGCACCGTTATACATAAAAGAGCAGCAAAAAGTAGTCTTCCCGGTGCCAGTTTTTCCGACAACAAGATTTACACTTCCTTCGACAAAACCCCCTTCAATTTTATCGTCAAGATTTATCATTCCCGTAGTAATTCTCATTTTCTAGCCTCCTTTATATATTGTTTATTTTGCTTTTTATACCTTTTATCCTTTCCATGAATTTCTTTATTTTATCTTTTATATGTATTTTTTCCTTTAAAGACCATTCTATGACAGTTTTTGGCTCAAGCACTCCCCTCACCAGTTCCTTTTCCTTGGTTTCCAGATTTGATACTTTGGCCCTTACTCTCATTATTTCTTCCTGTTCCTTAACGACCATTTTATTGAATGTTTCCTCATCTATTTTTCTGTGGAAGTAAAGCATCTCTGTGTTTTGCCTTAACTTTATCATATCATCTTCCTTTTCTTTCATTCTTTTGACATTCTTTTTAATTCTGAAATATGGAATGAAAAAGCTTGTTGTTAAATACAAAAACAGGTATATCAGTATTATCGAAATGACAACATACTTGGAGCTCTCAAGTATAGAAAGTTGAATTGATTTCATTATAAACGTATTTTCTATTTCATTCTTTTTTCGAATACCTTCCGATATGTCAAATCTGAGTCTTTCTATCTCATTTTCTTCTATGGATTTTTTGGCATCTTTTACAATGTCATCCAGTTCTTTTATTTTCAGTTCCAGGTCATTTATGTTCAATTTGTTTTCATACTCTACCTTTTCTTTCTCAAAATCATTTATATCATTTTCCAGTTCATCAAGCTTTTCCAAAAGAAAAAAGGGAATACGGGATACAGAAAACATGATATCCTCTTCTCCCATTTTCCCTTCCACGACACATTTTATCTTGAACCTGTGACTTTTTCCCTCTTCTATATTTATCTTGGCCTTGTGAAGCGTCCCGTTTATTTCTTCAAATTTTTCCCCCTCTCCGTATTCAAATTCTTCCAGGCCATATTCGCATTTGCCGGGTCCTTCTGTATTAAGAATTATATAGGCGTTCTTCTTGGTTATCATAGTTTGTATATTATAAGTGCTTTCTATCTCTTCCCCCTCTTCCATTTCTATAGCTTGTGCTAAGGAAATCGCAGGAAACAATAACAAAAACAAAACAAAGAAACTTAGCACTTTCATATTTAATTTTTGAATTTCGCATTATAAAATAATTTTTAGCCGTTTTTAACCCGTTTTAGGAATCAGATAATTTTTTAAGCACGCTATTCCAAATAAGTATCATGCCTAGAAAAACCAATCCCTCTATTGAAAGGATGAAATCAGGTATACCTGGTTTGGACAAACTTATTGGCGGAGGTTTTATGAAAGGAAGTTCCATACTTGTCACAGGATCTACCGGTACGGGTAAAACAATCCTTTGTTGCCAGTTCATTCATGAAGGACTGAAGAACGGGGAGAGATGCATGTACATAACCTTCGAGGAACTGCCCGAAGAGATAACGGCAGATGCACTTGTCTTTGGCTGGGATTTTGAGAAATATGAAAAAAGCGGCAAGCTTACTCTTACGTTTAAAGACCCGTTTCAGGCAACTGACATAACTACAAGGCTGGAAAACGAGATAATACAGAACAATATAACCCGTGTGATTATAGATTCCACTTCTCTTCTGGGTCTTTACTTTAAGAATCCCAATGACATAAGGCGTGAACTTTACAAATTGATAAATGCCTTGAAGTCCAGCGGAGCAACAGCAATACTGACTGCGGAAGTTCCAAAGGATAATGGTATATCAAGATTCGGCGTAGAGGAGTATGTGGCGGATGGTGTCTTGATTTTAAGAATGACGACTATAGCTTCTTCTACCTCCAGGACATTGGAAATAATCAAGATGAGAAGAACAAAGATAGAAGGAGGTTCCCATCCATTTATTATAGGACCAGATGGAGTGTCTTTAAAATCCAGTTAGGTTAGTTAGAAATGTGCAGGGACAGGTGACCCATGCTTATATCTTTTTCTATCTTTTTAAGTTCTACTTTTTTGTTCACGGAACCGGAAATTACACCGGATAATATCCCCCTGAACATTGTAAAATTTATCTCATCCGCCCACTTCAACCACGGAAAATAATTCACGTAAATCTCATATTTTTCTCCTGATTTCGTGGCCATTATGTCTCCAAAACCAAGGGCAGGGAAGAATTCCATTATGAACTTGCATGGGTCATCAGCTTTGGAAATCTTGGCCAGCTTCTTCCCGAAATCAAAACTGACACCCCACAGAATCTTTAGTCCATCTTTAACCTTTTTCAGTTCTTTCTCGAGAATATATAAAAAACTTGCCTCCAACAATATATATCTACCATCTTTACCTGTTATTACACCATGTTTTTGTTCAAAGAAATCTGAATCTAATAATTTTAAGAAAGAATTTGTAGCAAATTTTGTTGGTCTAATTTTATTTATTTCGTTGTAATCTTTTCTGCATATTTCTAAATCAGAATAGTCTCTTTCTTTAAAGAAATCAATTTTTTTGTTTTTAAAATAATTCTCCGGCGCACATATTATTTCACATTCTTTATCTCCTCTTCCCTGACACTTGACTTGAACACCTTCTATTGTCGGATCCCCTGTTCCATACGTCCATACACCAGCAATCGAACCATCTGTTAAGATATATCCCAAACCATTTTCATTACATATAATATATCCCCCCGTTTTTATTTTGAAGATTTTATTTTCAACATCAATTTCTTCTTTTATTTTTTTAGCGTATATAGCCTCCAGATATCGGACAACTATATAAGTAAAATTTAGAAATTCTTTTTTGGTTGATGTCTCTAAAGTAGGATAATTTGAGTTTTTTGAATACATATATCCGAATTTTTTACCAATGGAATATAACAATTGTTTTCCTTTTTTTCCGTATTTATCTACTAGACAAGTTTCTAATTTAGATATTAGAAACTCCGGCAAAAATATTTCCCTTAAATTCGTAACTTCCTTTTCCATACTTAATTTTAAGACAATAAATCCGGGACTATCTATTATTTCATTTTTTGGTATTATGATATTTCTAAGAAACCATGTGACAATCTCATCTTTAACTGTCATAATAATATCTATATTTTTATTAGAATATAAATTCCTTTATAATCCTTGGTAGGTCTTTTAGTATTCTTCTTGTTAGTGTCCTATATTCTTGCTCACTGACTGTAATATCGAAAAATAACTTTGAGAATGTCTTGCTTCTGGAGGCAATCGTAATGGATAAATCAATGAAATGGGAATTATACATTAAGCTTTTTAATTTAATTGCTTTCGTTAAATTTTCTCCATATTCACTTCTCCACATAGAATCAAATTCTCTATGATTATTTTTAATAATAGATTTAGATGCTAACTCACCAGACCAAAATGCATATGAAATACCTTCAGAACTTATTGGGTCGACATGACCAGCGGCATCTCCTATAAGAACCCAGTTTTCACCGGTACATGGAATTTTGAAAAAATTAGTATCTGTTATGGTTGGTACTAATGCTGAATATGTAGAAAGTATCTTGATTTTAGGATAGTATTCTTTTATAAATTCATCAAGCAGTTCTTTTAAACCTTTTCCGTCCTTAAGTTCGGCACAAATACCTATGCTTGTATGATCTCCTCTAGGAAAAATCCAAATATAACCCATCTTATCTTTCAAAAATTTCATTAAAGTAACTTCCTTTTCCAAACCTTTTGCAAAATATCCGTATGTTAAGGTAAGATTTTCTTTTTTATGTGACCCTAGAACTTTTTTTCGAACTATGCTATTTACACCATCGGCTCCAATAAGTAGCTTAGTCTTGAATACTTTATTTTTTGTTTTTACATGCCAAACACCATTTTTATTGTTAACATCAAGTACTCTTTTTTCTATTAAATGAGTTCCTGCACTAACTGCAGCATCAAGGATGAATTTATCAAGTCTGAGTCGAGAAATACCAATCATGTATCCAGAACCGATTTTAGTTTCTTTTCCACTATGAGATATAATTCTCATTTTTTTACCAATACCCTTCATACCAGGCGTTTTTTTTATAATCGGAAATTTTTTTAATGCTAAATGAGAAACACCGCCACCACATGGTTTCTCTCTTGGGTGTGAGTCATCAAAAATTGTGGCATAAATGCCTTTCTTGGCCAGACAGTAACCAAGATAAGCTCCAGCTGGCCCTCCACCTACTATTACGATGTCTTCCGTTTTCATGAAATCATCTGGTTTAAATTCCTATGGATGCCCACCAAACTAAAATTAACAAAAGCAATATGAAGAATTCACCGTCTACGAACACACCATAGTACCACCATGGTTTTTTCTCATATTTTTCCGCATTTTTGATGAAAGTTGCCACATAAATCAAGAAAGGCAAAAGAATCAATCCTTTGATATCAATGCTTATTATAAAAAACCAGATAATAAAAAGTAGAATCAAAACTACAAAACAAACCTTTCTGGTTTTTTCTACACCAAG
>JAGLWW010000139.1 GCA_023133195.1 Candidatus Aenigmatarchaeota archaeon | reverse complement strand
GGACAGGCAACCCCTACATGACCGTGGGAGGAACAGGCGATATTCTGGCAGGAATATGCGGCTCCTTGCTGGCCCAAGGGACTTCGCCACTGGACGCGGCCTGCGCAGCGGCCTACATAAACGGCAGGGCAGGCGACCTTGCAGCAAAAACAAAAAAACAATCTCTCATGGCTTCTGACATCCTGGCCTACATAGAAAAAGTTATTTAAGTTGCTCTGTCTTTTCTTGAATATAATTCGTCTTTAAAAAACTGAAGTCATGGATTTAAATCTTTAACGGATGTATATATTATCTATGCCAAGTGTTACAGAGCAAATTAATTGGGATGAGAAATTAACAAATTACCGGGTTTTAGATGGAATATATTCTCTTCATAGCAAAGAAATTAACAGAATATCAGACGAACTAAAAGCAAGTTCTGATCAAATTTTTGATGATATAATAAGCCAAATGAAACCCATTTTTAAGAAGCATAAATATAAAATTTCTAAACAAGATGATACCCGCTATGAAGCCAAAAATAGAAAAAGAACGATTGATATAAATTTTTACTCTTTAAAAAACTTTATGGATAATAATACTCTTTGCAAACCTACAATTGAATTAATACCCGAATACGAAGCAAATCGCATTGCAACAACAAAGGGAGAGTATCCTCAATATCCTTTAACTGTGGATATGAACATAACTTCAAATGATTTTACTGAAGAACTAGATTCTGTAATACAGGATTTTAATTATAAATTTGATACAATAAGAGTTAGAATAGCCGAATTAAAGAAGAAGAAAAAATTGGGTTTACCTGTCCCTATCTTATCTCCCGAAATAACTATGCACGAAATTTGAGTTATTTAATTCTTTGATTTAAGCACACCATATATGAGAGTTGAATCCCTTATCGAGCATTCAAATATTATTAACTAATTCTTCTATGACGCTTTTGGGGTCACTGGCCTTCACAATGGCCGAGGCCACGACTACTCCCCGGGTTCCAAGTTCTTTTGCTATTCTTGCGTCCTCTCCGGTTGATATCCCGGCACCGCAGAGTGGAATTATTTTTGAGTCCTTTATTTTTTTCACAAACTCCTTCAGTTCATCCGGCTTTTCCTTAGAAATGGGTTTCCCTGTTCCGATAAGCTCTGGAATTTCATAGGCCAGATAATCGGGTTCATAGCTCTTCAAGTCCGAGGCCTCTGAAAGGTCACTTACGAAGACGAGAGTCTTAAGCCCGATTTTTTTGCAAAGCTTTATTGCATTTTCCACGTCCCATGCCTTCATGGGATGCTCCGAGTGGTTCAGCATCACTCCGTCAGCGCCTGCGGCCTTTACACTCTCCGGAGTAATGTAACCGGTATGACGACCCTGTTCTATCGCATCCACGTGTTGGGCGAAAACCTGTATTCCCAAAGAAGAAACCCTTGAAATGTCTGCGGGCTGGACTGCTATAATAATCTCTTTACTAGCGACTTCCTCATGAAGCTTTGCAAGCTTGAGTGCATTTTCACCTGTTGACTCCGAGTATGTTTTAAAATTTGTAACCAACATCAAATCAGCTCCTTTAATGCTTCTTTTGGCTTTGCCCCGTAAAAAATTATTTTCTTAAGGGCCTTCGCAAGTTTTAAAGGATTTTTGTGCTGCCACATGTTCCTTCCTATTGCCAAGCCACACGCACCGTTTTGCATTATGTCATAAGTATCACGAACCAGTTTCTTCTCATCTTTTTTCATGCCGCCTGCAATTATAATTTTTGCTTTGCCAGCAGACTTTACGGCCCACCTTAGGTCTGCAGGGTTTCCATTGTATTTCATTTTTACTATGTCCGCCCCAAGTTCCAAACCTATCCTTGCCGCATAAGCCAGAATATCCCCGGAGACATCGTTCTTTATAGCCTTTCCTCTCGGGTACATCCACACTATGACAGGCAGACCGTGGGCGTGAGCCTCCTCCTCTATCTTCCCGAATTCCC
>JAGLWW010000138.1 GCA_023133195.1 Candidatus Aenigmatarchaeota archaeon | reverse complement strand
TGTTTAATAAAGGTGACGGTAGTGTGTAAGCCCGCTTTATCCACAGACCCGCACGGATTTCTTTTGCAAGTTTTTTTCTCCATTCTTTTTCGTAAGCTTTCATATCCGGTTCCTTGGGCTTTATTAAAGAAGAAGCAATGTCGGCGGCTGTCATTCCATATACAAGTCCTCCACCGGAGTAGGGTTTTGTCTGGGAGGCGGCATCACCACAGAGGAAAATTCTTCTGGAAGTGACTCTTGGAAGAAGGCCGTAAGGTATTAAACCTGAATAAAGTTTACTGTAAGAGAACTTCAGTTTTTTGGAGAATTTTTCAAAATAATTCTTCGCGTTGGTATCTGAAGCTATACCGTACTCCACCTTGTCTTTCCTCGGTATCCTCCATGCAAAAAATCCCGGTGTTTTTTTATAGTAAAGGTCCACGTATGAATCAGGCTCTTCATTTGTGTAGCAGAATATTCCATGAAGAAACTCTGGTGAAGTCAGCCCCATATTCATTCTGACTATGGACAACGGACCATCACACCCCGCCAAAACCTTTGTCTTTATGTTTTCAAACGTGTTTGATTTTAGGTAAAGGGAAACTTTATCCTTTCCTTCAAAGAAACTGAACAGTCTGGAGCCCGTAACTATTTTTGCACCCGATTTTACAGCTTTGTCTGCCAGAAATTTGTCCAACTTCTGCCTGTCTATGACAACAGCCTGTTTTGAGTGAAATTTATATGTCTTTTTGCCAAGATGAATCCTTGCCCCGTTTATTTCCCTCTCTACAAGTTTCCTGTTTTCCACGAAACGGAATAAATTCTTGGATACCAGACCGGAACAGGCAAGCGGTTCGCCTATTCTCTTGTGCTCTTCCAACAACAAGACTTTTTGGCCCGTCTCAGAGAGTTTCCATGCAAGATATGAACCAACAGGACCCGCTCCGCATACAGTGAAATCGTACATAATAATATTTTATAAAGAATAGAATTAAAAACGTTGTTTTAACGAATTTAAATATTTTTATACATTAAGCATGTAAGAGCTTTATGAAATTAGTAAAATTATACGAGAAAATCGGCTATAAGAAACTGATGGTAATACCCATCGTTTTTCTAGTTTTGTGTATGGGCTCTCTCTTTCTGCATTATCAGAATACGGGAGAGTTCATAACCAGGGGGGTTGACCTTGTGGGTGGTTCACAGCTCACGGTGGATACAGACCGTGCCGTGGATGCTTCGGCTCTTGAGGCACATCTGAGACCTGTTTTCGGGGACATTCACGTAAGGACTACAGTTGGAGTCGGCGGTAATCGCATCCTTGTAAAAGCGGGTGAAGACGTTGATAAGGAAAAACTGCTTGAAGAAATAGAGAACTATGGGATAAGCACACATTCTCATTCATTTGAAAAAATCGGGGCCAGTCTGGGTGAAAGCTTCTTTATTCAGAGCATAACCGCCCTTATAGTGGCCTTCATTTTTATGGGATTTGTTGTGTTTTTTGTCTTCAAAAACTTTGTGCCATCCATAGCCGTGATGTGGTGCGCGTTCTCGGATATAGTGTGCACTATAGCCGTGATGCAATTGCTGGGGATGAGCATGTCTTTGGCATCTTTTGCGGGCCTTTTGCTTGTGCTGGGTTATTCCATAGACACAGATATTTTACTCACTACGAGGGTGATTAAAAGAAGGGAAGGTTCTATTACAAAAAGGTGCAAGGGTGCCCTGAAAACGGGACTTACAATGACTACCACTTCTTTGGTTGCCTTTATTTCACTCTATCTTGTATCTGGTGCTGCGGCACTTGGGGAGGTAGCAAGCGTTTTGATAATAGCATTGTTGATAGATGTTCCAAATACATGGCTTACAAATCTTGGTATACTGAGATGGTGGGCGGAGAAGAAGGGGTTAACATGAATTTGTGGAAAGAGTGGAGAATTTGGCTTTTTATTTTGATAGTTCTGGGTGCCATAGTTTCCATAAGCCCGAATCCGTGGGCAAAGGGTGTTGTGGTAAAGTACGTGGAAAAAGACTCTCCTCTTGTGGG
>JAGLWW010000137.1 GCA_023133195.1 Candidatus Aenigmatarchaeota archaeon | reverse complement strand
TTTTCATCCTTGTTGCTAACGGAACTTGGGTCATCCGTCTTTATGCTGACTCCTGAATCCCACCCGTTTCCTCCGGAGCCGGATAATATCAGATTTGTCAGATACCCCTCGTATTTCTCCACCTTCCTGGTGATTTTGCCCTGAGTGTTCAATATGTACATGGGGTCTTCAAGCCCCACTATGGAGACAGGTATGCTTTTAGTAACGTTTTTTTCATACGAAAACAGATTTCCCTTGTCCCCAAGTTTTATGTAAAAATCCACATGAAACATGACGTTCCACGGGTCTTCCATGGAGATGCTTACGCTCTTCAATTCTCTCTCAAGAAAAAACCCTCTTTTTTCTGCTATTTGATTGCTTTTGTTCATCCATTCGTATATGTTATAATCCATTATATCCGATGGTGTCCCGTTCAAGGTCTTGTTTTCAAAGAGCTCAACTATTAAATCCTCTGCAGAGTCTAGGCCTTCCCCCTCATTTATAACGTGGTTTAAGCAGGCTGTTATACTTCTTCTGCCTATTATCTGGACAGCCCTGTCAAAGTCTTCATTCACCGAGTTCAAAAAATACAGCCCGCTTTTCATTCTGACATTATAGCCGATATCCACTCCGTAACCTCTTAAAGTTTCTGAGTACGTAGAAGATAATGTTATGATGGGGATTAGAAGTATTATCGTGAGTATTGAATAAAATATTCCCTTTTCCATTACCACACCTTTAAAGTAAATATTCCGGGACCCCATAGCCAAGGTATCCCTCCTATTGGTATCGTATCAAAAGACAGTTCTCCCGGATACACGTCTATGGGATTGCCAGAGCTTCCGTCATCAGTTCCCGTATCATCATAGAAGTTCAGTTTGTCCAGGAGTTTCATTAACGCATTGTCTATGGCATCCACACTCGGGTCATAGGGGTCTGATTCATTTCCCACTATTATGTTCATGGACCCATCTTGCGTCCCGTCTAAATCCAAGTCATAGTAAAGCTCCTTTTTGCATCCTTCTGTCTTGTTAAAAATCCCGCCATAGTCCGAGAGTATGTTTACCGCCAGAGTGTAGATAATTCTGCTATCCGGACTACCCCCGGTGGTGTTTTCTTCCGTTCCACCGGTATCTATGCTGACATTGTTCAGGCCCTCGCTTATTTTTTCTATGGGAATATATACAACGTAAGGGTCGCCAAGATTTTTGTATTCAATTATATAGTCCCATAGTCTGTATATGTATTCCCAGTCTGTCCCGTTGTCAATCAGGGCTCTATCAGTCCAGTATTCTGAAGAGTAAGATGTTATTTTTGCATCAAGAATCCTCGTCCCGTTTGGCACCACGAAGGTCCCGTTTTTCGGGCTTTCCACTGAGCCACCAAACTTTGATCCCTCCACTTTTATTGATATCTCCCCGTATTCCGGCTGCTCCATTGAAGGAATGTAAGTGAAGTTTATGAAAGAGTCCGGGTAAAGCGTTATGTTTCCGTAATCACCTTCATGTACCTCAACTGTCTGGGCTTTGTAGCTTGCATTCAGTATCTGCGCTGCTATTAGCTTGTATATTTCCTCAAGTTCTGTAACATTGGAGTAATAATATTCCCCGTGGCCGCAGTCTGCTATGTTACGCAGGGTGGTTTCATCTACGTCACTACCGAACCCTACTGCATAAACCTCTATACCATAATTGTTATAGGCATCGCATGCTGCCTGAACTGCATCATCCTTTGCCCTCTGCTTGCAGGCGTTGTCCCACCACGAACAAATATTATATGGCGTACATTCTACATTTGCTTCGCCATCACTCATCATAATCATTGACCTGTACCACTCCTTTTCACGCTCGCACGTTGCGGAGCAGCTGTCCGAATTATTTGTATTCCCGTCATCACATTCCTCTCCCGCGTTCCATATGCCGTCACCGCATTCTCCTGTCGTGTTGCAGGCGTCAAATGCGCACTGGTCGTTACACGACTGCATACCATTATTTCCCCCGCTTTCGCAAAGTTTGAAATCACCGTCACAAACTTCACCGATTTCCGTGAGATT
>JAGLWW010000136.1 GCA_023133195.1 Candidatus Aenigmatarchaeota archaeon | reverse complement strand
GACTTGCAGAGAAGTTCCCCGCATACCAGGCACTTTATATCAGAAGATGGCCTGTCAAAAATTACCTGCTCGTTCTTGCACTTGGAACATTTCACTGTCAAAAACTTGCTCTTTGGCTCTAATTTTTTACCCATTTAACTCTTCTCCAGCTCAAATTTTTTCACTCTGAAGCCCTGGCCGATTATGTGCTCCTTTTTGCACTCCAGACACTTGTACCTGAGGTCCAGTTTTCGCGTGGGCTTCTCCCTTCCTTTCGGATTTGGCCTTGGAAAACCGCCGTAACCGGCTTTCTTTCTTAGGAAACGCCTCTGGTCAACTGCCAGAGCTCTCCTGCTTCTTGCCCCGACCTTCTCACGTCTGACCTTGTGCTCCGTGTGCTTCTTGCAAAACGGACAGTATTTCATAACCTTCTGGGGCATTTTCATTCTGCTTCACCTATTGGATGAATGAAAAGTTGGGACACAAGTCCCCTGATTTTCATTAAACATCACACTCTAACTTCACTTAAAGTCTTATAAGAAACAAGTATTTAAATATTAAATAGGATTAGAAGCAGAAAGCCTAAAGACAACTACCCTCTTCAAAGACCTTCAATGCAGTGCCAAGAGCATATCTGGCTATCCTATCAAATTCTTCCTGCATTTTCCTAATTTCGGAAATGTCTACTCCTTCCCCAGTTAAAATTAAATTCAGCCTTTTCTTTATGTTTTCAACCTTTTCTGGAGTCAAATCTCCAGTGTATCCTTTATCGGTCTTTATAGAAGCTAAATATTTATAAGCATCAATATTATCTAATAAAATTTCACCAGAGTTTAGTTTAAATCCCTTTTCAAAATTTTCATAAAGCCAAATAGTAGTTTTTATATATTTTCTATTCCTTTCATCCAATTTACCATCTTCTAAATAATTTTCCAAACTCAATATACCTTTATCTGCAGAATTACTTATCGCTAATCTCCTACCTATTTCCTCATCCGATAAATAAACGGGCATTTCTACACCTCATTTATTAGAAAAGTTCTTCTCTCTTGAAGTCTTCAAGGAATTTTATTATATCCTCTCCTTCTTTCACAACTTCCTTTACTTCTTCATAGGGAGCTTCGTTTCTTTTAACTTTTTCTGTCACTTCAAGAGCTTTCTGAACATATCCTTTAATTCTTTCTCTGTTGGGTTTGTAAGAAAATATTTTTTCCAGAGAAGGCCAGGGAGGGAAATCGGCATCGCCTTCCTTGATTCCCAACTGGACAGCAACTATATCAAAAGTATCCAACCACTTGCCTTTCTTTCCTTCTTTCAGATATTCATGAAGCCCACTAACTCCTGTAATAGTCCCCATGCTGAGGGTGGTAATATAATTTTGCCTTTCGCCTGCCACCTAACACACCTGTTGTTTATATGCACAAGAAAAGATTTAACCTTGACTGCAGAATTCTGCTTTCTTCTTGGAAACAAGCAGTTCGGCTATCCTTTCCTCCAGGGTTACCAAATCGTCCGGCTTGAAAGGGCCATATGCCTTTCCATCGGTTCCGAGGAACTTTGGAACTTCCTCAATAATCTTTACGAGCTTGAAACCCGGCGGTTCCACTATCTTCGGAAGCGGGACTTCATGTTTTTCCTCTACCAACTCTGGCTCTTTTTTTGGTTTCTCTTCTTTTGGAGCTTCTTTTTCCTCATGCAACTTCTTTTCTATTAAAGGCACGGCAATCTTTTCGTAATGAATATCCTCCTCGGGCTTTTTCTCTTCCTCTTTTTCCGGTTCTTCTGTTTTTGTGGGTGGCTCCGGCTTCTTTATCATCGGCTTTATGCCTTCCTCTTCGGCCTTCTTTACCTCTTTTTTGAATTCTTTTTCCAGCTTTTCCGTTTTATCCTCCTCTTTTATCACTCCCAAAATCTTCTCTCTCATATTCTTTAAATGGTCTACTATGCCGTCAAAGTGCTTTTCCTCATGAGAATGAATATTCTGTGGCACGGCATTGCTTCTGACAGCATGCATCGCCATAAGAAGAAGTTTTCTTTCCCTCCTGTCCAGAATGTC
>JAGLWW010000135.1 GCA_023133195.1 Candidatus Aenigmatarchaeota archaeon | reverse complement strand
GAGTATTCTCGACTTGTGATGGTCTTTCCATCTTTTTGATTTTGAATAAATTAGTCTTTGCTATATCTTTTTAAATCACGTTTCCCAAAACTGATTATGAAGAAATCAAAACTTATTTTAGTCATAATAGCAATTGCGATTATAGCATATGCTGCATATTATTTCGGATTGCTTGGAATCTAAAATTTTTAACGGTGATGCTATGTTTGGATTTTGGGAATTTGCTGTCGTGGCTGTGATAGTCTGGGGAATAGTCCAGATTACCATGTATACGAAGGGCATCTACAAAAAAGAAAACAAAGGTAAGCAGATAAAAAAAGATGAGAAAGAGGACATAGATGGATTGCTGATTGGAGGATTGATAATGCTTTTCATCGGCTTCGCATTCTTTGTCATGGGATACGTTTTATCGGGTTATAAAATCTTTGGCGATGCAGGAATAGTCTTCGTAAGCTTCCTTGTCGGAGGCATAGGAATGGCACTCTTGTTAAGCTACTATATTCTGAGTGGCAAGCCAGAAACTGCAACCAGAAAACCCACAAGACCCAGAAAAAAAGGCAAAAAGAGATAAGCAGTTTCTTTTCTTTTTTTTGTATTTTTAAGCTTTAAGTTCCAAGGTTAATTATGAAACTTATCTGCATTTTGTTTATAGCAGCAATAATTTTTGTCAGCGGTTGCGTTTCCCAGGAAACGGAAAACAATTTCACTACTACTTCTATACGAGAATCACCCAACGAAAGCATTTCTATTACAGAGCAGGAGCCGCCCGAAGCCGTTTCTCTGGATATAGAGACAGTCAACTGTGACAGGAACGAGATTTTCATAAGAAACAAAGGAAACGAGATTTCTTATGCCGATATAGAGCTACGAATAGACGGAAAACAGGAAAATCCAGGTGACATAACATGGATTGAACACTGGATTTTTGACGAGGATAAAAACAAACAAAAGCTTTTCCCATCCGGAAAGATAGTATCCGCTGAAACAAAAACAGACATTATAGGAAAGGAAATAGAAATCCTTTATCAGGGAGCTCAGGATACTTACCAGTGTTGATATTTCCGTTTAAAGTGCAATAAAACCTTTATATGCCTTCTCTATGCTATGTTATCTTGGTGTGTTGTGGAGTTGGCTACCGGTTATACGGATGAAAACCTTTTGTTCGAAGCATAAGGTTTTCTGATAAAAAACTGAGGAAGCTCCGTCCACCGATGAATCGTGGTCGTGAAAACGGCTGGGCAGAGATGCTCAAGTCAGTATCAGAAACGCACTAGCACGCTGTTATAAGATGATATTAATTGATGTTTGGCGTGAGAGATGAAACGGACTGGCTCATGTGGTGCAAGACCAAGTAGGCCTTGATGATGAGAGAGAGGCGGGTAGGTCGCTAAGACGAATGCCAAAATGCCTTCATATGAACCGCTTCGGGCGGTGATGGGCTTACAGAAGGCGGGCTATCCCAACACACCATTATTTCTGATTTAAATTTATTTGAATCTTAATTAGTTTTATGGAAGAATTGATAAAGATTTTTGAGTCCGTAAGAGATATACCTTACAGAATTCCGCTAAGCTTGGAAGAAGAGGATAACTGTTGTAGCGGGAAGCATAAAAAATTGCTTAGAATTCTGAAAGAAAGAGGCTACGAAGTAAAATATCGTGTTTGTGTTTTTCTTTGGAGCAGTCTTAACTTACCAAAAGACTTGAAGAAAATATCTCACTCTGGTAAATCTTCCCATATTTATCTCGAGATAAAACTTGATGGTGTCTGGAGAATTTTGGATGCTACATGGGACAAAGGATTGAAAGGTCTTTTTCATGTGAACGAGTGGGATGGTAAATCTAACACAGAAATTGCCGTAAAGCCAGTGAAGATATTCAGCGCAGAGGAAACCACAAAGGTTGTGAAAATGGAAAACGATGAAATTTCTATCAAAAGGGATTTGGAGGCCAATGGCAAATTTTACGAGGCTTTTAACAAGTGGTTGGAAAAGAATAGGTGCTAATTCTGGCTAATTTCAAGCATTTAAGATTTTCTAT
>JAGLWW010000134.1 GCA_023133195.1 Candidatus Aenigmatarchaeota archaeon | reverse complement strand
ATTTAAGCACCTTTTAATATGATATTCAAAAACAACGAATTCTACGACGAGATTGCTGAAAGCTGGTATAATATCCGCCACTGGACAATATTCCGTTCTGAGTTGCAAAAACTGAACCAAGAGTGGCAGGGTGGCTCTCTTTTGAATATAGGCTGTGCACACGGCTCTGATTTCATTCCTTTCTCCCACGATAAGTTCCGTTTCTTCGGCATAGATTCCTCCAGGGAGCTTGTTTTGTTGTCAAAAAAATATGCCCGGAAAAATGATTTTGTCTTTCAAAACTGTGCCGGCGACATGAAAGCTCTACCTTACAAAAGTTTTTCCTTTGACTATATTATATGTATCGCAAGCCTGCATCATCTTCTCCAGAGAAAAGAACGCCTGCAGGCCCTTGAAGAGATGAAAAGGGTGGCAATAAAGGAGATTTTCATCACTGTTTGGGACATAGAAAACCCGGATTTGTCCAATAAGAAGATAATAGAAAGGGAGTGGAGACATGGAGGCAAAGTTCTGAAGAGACAATACTACCTTTACGACAAGGACGAGTTCCAAAGGGAACTGGAAGAAGCAGGGTTTTCCGCAAAAGTTTGGTCCGATAAAAGGAATATTTTGGCCCTAGTAAAGCTTAAATAGGCTACAAGTGGATTACTATTTGGTGAACAAAATGAAAGGTGAATCAGTTCATCTTTAGCGTACTTTTGTCTAGTTCTCCGTATAGTTTTTATAAATTAAAAAAATCAGAGGTAATTATATGACTGAAAGATTCCAGCCTGTTAAAGGTACAAAGGATTTTCTTCCCGAGGAGAAGATACTCCGCCAGAAAATCGTGGATGTGCTCAGGAAGACCTTCGAGGAGTTCGGTTTCTCTCCATTGGAAACTCCGGCCATAGAATACTGGAAAATAGCCACAATGAAGGGAAGTTCTGACGAGACAACGGATGTCTATAAGGAGATATACCGCTTTAAGGACCAGGGCAATCGCGACCTTACGCTCAGATATGAGCTTACTTTTTCCCTAGCTCGTGTGATAGCAAATAATCCGCAGATACCGAAGCCTTTTAAGCGTTACCAGATAGGAAAGGTATGGAGGGACGGGCCTGTGAAGACAGGCCGTTACAGAGAGTTCTGGCAGTGTGATGTGGATACAATTGGTTCTGCTTCGCTGATAGTGGATGCGGAGATACTGGCCATGTACACAAAAGTCTTTGAAAGGCTTGGCCTGGACGTCGTCATAAAGATAAACAACAGGAAGTTCTTAGACAGTCTTCTCGCATACGCGGAAATAAAAGAGGAACAAAAAAAAGACATGCTGATTTCTCTGGACAAGCTTGAGAAGATAGGACTGGAGGATGTCATAAAGGATGCGAAGGAAAGGGGCCTGAAGGAAGAGGATATAAGAAAAGTCTTTGATTTAATAAAGAAGATAGATCCTGAAAAGCCTGAGACAGACAGCAAGGAAATCAAGGAAAGCCTTGAAGAAATAAAGGAACTGTCACGTTACGCGATTTCCATGGGAGCAAAGAACATATATTTCATCCCGTCTTTAACCCGCGGTCTTACATATTATACAGGTCCGATATTCGAGGTATTCCTAAGGAGCGGAAAGCTTTCCTCCTCTCTGGCAGGCGGTGGAAGATGGGACAACATGATAGGCGAGTTTATAGGCTCCAAGGAGAAGATTCCTGCGACAGGGACCTCATTTGGTCTGGATATAATATATGATGCGATGCTTGCTGAAGGCAAGGTAAAACCGGAAAAATCTGTTGTTGATGTTTTTATAATACCAATAAAAACGGAAGATAAGTGCATTTCCGTCCTGAAAGAACTTAGAGAACTTGGCGTAAGAACTGACATGGATATGATGCAGAGGGGGATAAGCAAGAACCTCAGTTATGCCAATTCCCAGTCCATTCCATACTGCATAATAGTCGGGCAGAAAGAACTTGAACAAAAATCCGTAAAACTAAGGGACATGAAATCAGGAGAAGAAAAGTTAATAAGCTTTGACGACCTAAAGAAAGAAATTGAAAACCTGAAAAAGACA
>JAGLWW010000133.1 GCA_023133195.1 Candidatus Aenigmatarchaeota archaeon | reverse complement strand
CTCATTCCCTGAGGTATCGTTTGCAAAGACTCTCCATCTTATTAATGTTCCATATGTTTCGTTAACCACAAAGGTCCTGTTGAACCATGTCTGTGCACCACTTAGACTGCAGTCCCAAGACTGGTTGACAAATGTCCCTGTGCCGTTGTCCAGGCTGTAAATTGCGCAATCAACACCTACATTATCGGTTATGTTTATCCTGAACTCTATAGGAGATCCTGCCATGGTCGAGTTGGTTGAATTGTCCTGGAACTGCGGCGGTATTGTATCTCCTGATCCCCATATGGTTATATTGTGCTCCGAACCCAGTTTTAATGCAAACTCGAGCTCGCCTGAAGATTGGCTCATGTTGCAGTCTGAAGTTGAGTCACAGTTGATGCCATCGTAAGAAGCGTTGTAATCGACTGAATTAGGCATTTGAACCGTCAAGTTGGTCGTCCCTGTTCCGTCCAGATAAATGGTTGCATTGTCTTCCTCTGAAGTTGGCGAGGTTGCTGACAGGAGTATTACGTCATCATAGTTTGATAGCTCCTTTATCTCTGGCTTGTCCGAGTATATGTAGGATATGTTCACATAGGACGGATGCGTCTGGTTGGTGTACCAGGAAGGAATGTTTCCTTTTAATTTAATAGACAACCAATACCAATCCATTAAATAATCCAGAGACCAGTTTAATTTTGTGAAATTGCTTACATTCCAGGTCCATTCTACGGGTGAAGGAAGTGATTGGTTTTCATCCACGATAGCATCATAAGTTACATATCTCTGAATACCTATGAAGGATAATAGTGAAGGATTAGTAAGATTATACCAGTAGGAAATGTTTATCTCTTTTAGGTAACCGAAAGGTGTGCTGCTTATGTTGTCAGGAGATGCCTGAATCCATCCACTACAAGTAAAATTGGAGGGTTTTGTCGGTGCCTCAAATAACAAAGCCCTTGCATCAGTACCTGCTGGTTGTCCATGCGTTGGGTCCACATCAGGTCTTAGATAGTAATTTACAGTCTTTGTTTGTGAAGCATTTACAAAGAACATATACTTCCTTTTAACCCAGTTGTCATCGGAATCTGTTATGTTAACAACAAGTGAATATAATCCGTTTTCATCTACCGTGAAGTTTCCTGTTATATTCTCTCCGCTTGTATCCGAATTAATTGTCTCGGATGGTCTCGTGTAGGTGTTATCAGTGAAAGAAGTGCAGGCGGTTCCGTTTGGATAATAAACAGAAATGTTGAATTCAACTAAATCATTTACATCTGGTGTTCTGTTGCTAAAGGAAATTTCAGTTTGTGTTATCATGCTAGATACGGAATTATCTATGAATTGGTTGTCTTTATAAAGGCTCCCAGAATCATCAACTACATCCTCTTTATTTTTCTCAAATAAATTGTCATTTAATTGGTTACCAGAGGATAGCTCAATACGTAAACCACGTGCATTTGAACTGATTGTGTTATTGAGTAAGGCATTGAGGTCGGATGAATCGTAAAGATAGATACCATTATTATTTGAATTGGCTGTGTTGCTGTTGAGGGTGTTGTAGTCGCCGCCGGAAATGTAAAAGCCGTTACCAGCATTTGAATTGGCGGTGTTATTGGTGAATGTGTTATTTGAACTGGAAGAGAGAAAAAATCCACCGTTTGAGTTTGAATTGGCGGTGTTATTGGTGAATGTGTTATTATCGGCGCTTGAGGAGAGTAGAAAACCGTATCCATTTGAATTGGCTGTGTTGTTGGTGAGAGTATTATTGGAGCTTGATTTTATGTAAAATCCTTCATTAAAGTCTGTTATTACACAATTATTTACCGTGTTATTATTTGAGCCGTCGCCTGTATCATCCAAATAAATTCCATAATCGCTTTCTGTATCATCGCCGTCTATCGTGTGCCCATCGCAGTCAAAGGTTATGTTATCCTTTCCGTTGAAGTCTATGCAAGTGCCAACCTGGTTGCTTATGCTTGTGTTGAGTTTTACTGTATCTCCCGCATCGGCATTTCCTATTTTTGTGTTGCAGTCGGAACAGGAATCGCATTCATAAGTTTGTGAT
>JAGLWW010000132.1 GCA_023133195.1 Candidatus Aenigmatarchaeota archaeon | reverse complement strand
GGAGGCGGCGGAGGCGGCTCCAGTGGAGGCGGTGACGATACCACAACTACAATAGAAGAAGAACCAAAGGAAACAGGCGAAGACATATGCAGGGAAAAATGGACCTGCACAGATTGGAGCTATTGTATTGATGGAAGACAGACCAGAACATGCACTGAACAGAACGACTGTGGCACAGACCTTTACAAACCTTTTGAGGAACAACCGTGTGTAACAGAGGAAGGAAAACAGGCAGTAGGCCTTGATTTCGGTGCAACTGGAAGGTTCCTGGCAAGTCCGGTTGGGATAGGTTCCATTGTCGCGATATTGGCAGTAATATTAGGTTTGTTTTACTGGAAAAAGAAGGGATTAAAACTCAAGAAAACGAAATCCGAAAAATAATCCCCTTTTCCTTACATTTTTATTTCTTAAAACCCAATTTCTATTATGACTAATTTGGAACTGATAGAAAAATTAAAATGTATTGTTCTGAGAAGCGAGGAAATAGAAGAGGCCATGAAAGAAGTCCCAAGAGAACTATTCGTGCCGGAAGAATGCCTTGAGGAAGCTTATGGTGATTACCCCATTCCGATAGGTCACGGCCAGACAATTTCCCAGCCCTTTACAGTCGTAGTGATGACAGAGATGCTGGACGTAGAGCCGGGACATAAAATCCTGGAGATAGGCGCAGGCTCGGGATGGCAGGCTGCCCTTCTTGGTCATATAGTTGGCCCGGAAGGAAGAGTCTTTACGATAGACAGGAATGAGGAACTGGTAAAAATAGCCAGGGAAAACGTGGAAAAGACAGGGTTGAATAATGTGGAAATAATCCATGGCGACGGTACTATGGGCCTGGAAGAGGAGGCTCCCTTTGACAGAATAATAATCACGGCAGCGACTCCTAGGATTCCGCCCCCTTTGACAGAACAGCTAAAAGAAGGGGGAAAGATAGTGGCTCCCGTTGGTGACATGTTCAGGCAAGAGATGTTTCTTTATGAAAAGACAAGGATGGGGTTGAGAAAAACATTAAACAGGGGCCAGTACAAGTTCGTTCCTTTGGTAGGCAGGCACGGCTTCAGGTGCAGGGTCTGGTAGACCAAATTTTGACTTTACTTAAATTTCTTTACATAAAGTGCAAGTCCGGCCACAAGAACCAGTACAGCAACTAGGGCTCCGAGAAAGAAATACTCCGGTTTCTCCGTTTGCTGCGGACAGTTCTGCTTTATTTCATAATAATCTGATGTCCAGCTTCGGGAGTTCATCTTGAGGATGGCCACGAAGCTGAAGTCCTTGTAAGTTTTGGCCCGAACAATGAAGTCCTTCTGGTCTTTTTCTTTGTTTACACAGAAGCCGTCCTTTATGTAGTAATAAGAGGATTTCCATCCTTCCATCGGGTCGTAAATCTCACCGGCCCTTCCTCCTCCTGCAGTTTTTACATCTATTTTCACGTCATAACAGCCATTTTCAAAGCCTTCAGCTTTTAGAGTTACCTCGTAATCAATGCAATTTCCTTTCACGTCCATTGTAATTTTTTCAGACTGGGCCTGGACAAGAGGTATAAAAAACAGAAACAATAAGAGAAATAAAAAGGGTTTTATTCCCATATCTTCTTCCCCATCTTTATCTTGAACAAGCTTTCAAGGAAGTCCGTGCCTGCGTACCCCGCAAGAAGCGCGAATTTCAGGTCGTCAATTATGAACAAACCGACGAGAAGTCCTATTCCTCCTGAAGTCAATAAACTTACAAGAAGATAGTCCTTGCGGAGCTTCTTTTTCTTTGTGGGAGATTTCTTGATGTTTTTGGCGATGCCTATCAGGCCTCTTATAAGACCTCCGAGGAGTCCTGCAATAAAGATGTAAAGGGGATTCATGATAAGATTAAAGGAGTTTTATATATAAAATTTCCAGAATAGACAGTTTTATAAATAATGCAAATAAAAAATAAAAAGGTGCGACCCCCATGTTAAAAAAGTTTTTACCTCTGTTGTTAATATTGATTCTTCTTTCCCCTTATCCTGTCATAGCATTGTTTAATGGCGGGTCAACGTCGACCCATAATTACAATCCCTTTGAGGAAGAGGTAATAGTTGAGAGCACGAAAGACTTTAC
>JAGLWW010000131.1 GCA_023133195.1 Candidatus Aenigmatarchaeota archaeon | reverse complement strand
AGTTTTATAGGAGAAGGCGGACCTGTAGGTGCAATACCGTCTGCTATCATAAGTTTCATGGCAGGAAGACCTGATGGGGCATTGATAAGTCTCATACCGTTAGTTTTCACAATAGTCGTGTTTCTTTTTGTGGGTTATGCGCAGTTGATGAAGGTAGAAATACCGCTTACTCTGGGAAGAGTAAGAGGATTCGGGTACAGACACCCGCTGAAATTCATTTACGCCTCCAATATCCCTGTCATACTTACATCAGCACTTCTTGCAAACATGGAAATCTTCTCAAGAATGTTGTCTGATAAAGGCTTTGGTATATTCGGAACTTTCAGTCCGGAAGGCCAAGTCACCGGAGGGCTGCTTTACTTCCTTTCCCCTCCAAGGGCAAACACGCTTTCCAACTTGGTTGTATCTACTATTTCGGGGGTATCAATACCTCCCGCAGCGTTTACTTGGATAACATATGCCTTGTTTATGATAGGAGGCTCCATATTATTCTCTGTATTCTGGGTCACTACTGCTGGCATGGATTCCAAAACCGTCGCCAAACAACTGCACGGAATGGGTTTGGGAATTCCGGGGTTCAGAAGAGACATAAGAATAATAGAAAAAATACTGGACAAATACATACTTGCCCTTTCGGTTATGGGAGGCGCCTTTGTAGGGATTCTGGCCTCGTTTGCAGACTTCACGGGGGCCTTCGGGTCAGGAACAGGTATACTACTTACTGTAATGATAATATTCAACCTGTACGAGCAGATAACCAAGCAGCACCTTGAGGATATGAATCCTGCAGTAAGGAAGTTCCTGGGAACTTAAAAAATTAGTTTATCTTTTTCTTTTTGACTGTCATTTTAGAAATAAACTTGGTTTCTTTCTTCAAATAATGATAATAATTGACCTGAGCAGAATAAGCAAAAAGTCCTGTGTATGCTCCGAAAATAATGTTTATAATCGTAAATAATAAGTTCTCCGCAGTCAATCCATACGTAACGCTGCCTGTTGTTATATAATAAAGAGTAGAAGGAAAAGAACCCAAAAGTCCAATAAAGAAGACCACAATAAATAAAATTAAGCAAAAAACAAATGTATTTATTTTGTTTACTTTTACGAATTTAAAGCTCGTTTTTAGAGAATCTACAGGACCTAATTTATCCAATACGCATGCAACTGGACAGAAAAAAAGGAAGAAGGCTACAACAACAATGGCTAAAACCCCGATGAAAATTCCGACTAAAAAGATGGAAGGCAAAACCATGTAAAATGATAACATTGAAAAGCCTCCGAAAACCAAGAAAACAATTCCTAGTATTATAAAGAATAGAATTTGTGTTGCCAAAAGCGGCAAATATCTCTTCTTTGTGGTCTCAAAGGAATCCTTGAGTTTACCGTATTTCATTTTAGATGAGTAGCGTGATGCGCTATCAAAATAGAATGCGGCCAAGAAATTGCCTACAAAAAAGGATACCAGCCACAATGGAACCAAAAACCCAAAGAATGCTTTGATTTCTGAAACGGAAAAGGTCTCCAGTCCCTGTGTTGGCATATAAATCATTGTAGGTATGGTTATGCAAAAACTGAAAACAAATAGTATAAAGAATAGTTTTAAATTCAAGGGATATCTGAAAGCCTTGCCGAATATCTTACTGAATTCCATAAGTAATATTGACAAACATTTTATATAAAAGTTAAAAACCTTTTTAAAGATTAAGGAATAAAAGTTTTAGTATGATTGAATTTACGAATCCCATGATTATAGTTTTCCTTATAAGCATCACAATCTCGTTTATTCTCTCTATTATGTATAAATTTTTAACAAATCAGGAAGAACTTAAAAATGTGAATGAAGAGTTGAAGGAATTGAACTCAAAACTCAAGGAAGCTCAAAAAAATAAAAACCAGAAAGAACTGATGAAACTGCAAAGTAGAATGTTAGAAATTAATAGTAAAAAAATGAGGAACACGATGAAGCCTATGATGGCATCATTTTTGATTGTCATACCTGTTTTTGTATTGCTGTTACCATCCCTTTATGGGGATTTAAACGTGGAATTGGATGACTCTTCAAATGGCATGATGAAATTTGGGGATATCGAAAAAAATATATATTTCAGCGAAGACGGCTCGTCTGTATTAAGAGTGGATGGAAAAGAAATATTATCAAGT
>JAGLWW010000130.1 GCA_023133195.1 Candidatus Aenigmatarchaeota archaeon | reverse complement strand
ACTATCATCATGTTATTCGGTCTTTCTATAGCTGCAATTTTTGCTCTTATAAAATATCCGGAATTTTTGGCAGATAATTTCAGGATAAAAGCGTCACAGGAAATAATTTTGGCCATAATCTACATGGTAATATACATGAGAACTTCTCCCCAGATTGAAGGAGCTGTGAGGTTTGCGGCAAAAAACCTTTCAGGACCTCTGGCTTATGGTTTAAGAAAAATACTCTGGGATGTGGAGACAAGAAAATATGAAAATATATATGAAGCCATGACAGAATACCTAGAGAAATGGGAGAAAACTAGGGAATTTATAGAAGCTGTACAGTTGATGAACACTAGTTTGGAGCAACCGGAGAGCAAAAGGCATCAGATGCTGGATGAAGCCGTTAACGTTATTCTAGCAGGTACAGAGGAAAAAATGAGACATTATTCTCAAGCTTTAGGCACACCCATCACTGTAATTTATGCTCTTGGTATTACACTGCCTATACTTGTCTTAGTACTATTTCCTATATTATTGCTAATGCTTCATGAAACTGTAAAACCTATTTTTCTGGTAATAGGTTATGACATAATCTTACCAATAGTTATCTTTGTGATAAGTAATGAAATCCTAAAACGCAGACCGATAGGATATAGCACCCCTGACATATCACTCCATCCCAAATATTCACCTTTGGGTAAATTAAAGTTAAAATTGTTTGGAAAAGAAAAATTTATACCTTTATGGCCTATTGGGATTGCTACATCCACCCCGTTTTTGATTATAGGAATCATATTAATGTTTATCGACGAATCTCAAATAGGTTTTATAAATCTTGCAGGCTCGCTTATCATTGTATGGGGACTGGGATTAGGGTTCGCTTCTGTTTTTTTAATAGAAAGTAAGAAAAAAATGGGTCTTAGAAACCAAATCAAGAAAATACAGGACGAGTTCGGTGAAGCTCTGTTTCAGCTGGGTAACAGACTGTCTCTTGGAAATCCGATGGAAAAAGCGATGGAACAGACTATTGAAAAAGCTCCTAATTTAACTATTTCAGAACTTTTCAGGAAAACTCTCGAAAATATAAGAGAAGGCAACCTTGCACTAGAAGAGGCAATATTTGACAGAAAAAGAGGTGCCATCTGGAAATATCCATCCAAGCTTATAATAAATGTCATGAGAATAATACTGGAAGCTTCAAAAAAAGGAGTGAAGAATGCTGCCATCAGTGCAATGTCTATATCCCGTTACGTTAGGCAAATACATAACATAGAAGAAAGCCTAAAAGATATGTTAAGCGAATCTACATCAAGCATGAGAATATTGGGCATGTTTATAGCCCCTTTAATAGCTGGGGTGACGGTCACAATGACTGCTGTAATGATGATGATATTCTATACTCTCGGAGGAATGATGGAGGGGATTAAAATCACAGAAGGGAGTACTGGAGGAGCGGGTTTGAGCAATCTTATGATGGGAGGTTGGGGAGAAATAGGCCAGATAATATCTATAGGATTTTTTCAATTAGTAGTTGGAATATATATTATTGAAATTTGTTATCTTTTGGCTTTTCTTGTCTCAGGAATAGATAACGGACAAGGAGATTTGATTTCAAGAAGACAGTTGGCTGGATACAACATATTAATAGGTCTATTCGTTTATATATTTACTATATTAACTACATATTTCATATTCGTGCCTATGGTGAGCGTACTTGTTGGCACGTAACAAGGCGATATAATTGAAAAAGGGAACTCTGCTGGGACATGGTTTATGGGGAACAATAGTTGTAATAGCATTGGGAATTGCCTTGATAATTTTTATAATAACATCATTTTATAGTATATACGGAACTTTATAGGTGGGATTATGGAACACATAAAAATACTGCTTGTATTTATACTTTTTTTAATAGTTTTTGGAATTGCCATGTTTATATTCGCTCCAAGTATGACAACGTTTACGAATTTTCTCGGCCAAATATCCCCTGCTTTTGAATAATTTATAAACTAGAAACCAATATATTTAATATGAAATTAACACAAAATGTGCTTTATGCTATAATAATATTTGGTATAGGATTCATGCTTGTTATTGCTTTATTTGGAGAGACTTTAGGCTTATCTAGAATGTTAGTAGATGTGTGGTGCTGGGGTTATTGCGCAATAAAGATAAAAATGCCTTGGGGCTCGCCT
>JAGLWW010000013.1 GCA_023133195.1 Candidatus Aenigmatarchaeota archaeon | reverse complement strand
TTTCATAATGTTCAGTGCAACTGTACCAATAATACTGAGTATATAGTTTGGAACAACGGCCAGGGTAACACGTATGATACAGTCATAGCCTATAACTGGGACAATAACGGCGGAACCAGAGCATCATATAATTTTAGTGAACCTGGCATCGGGCATGATGGCGGTGACCAGTGTTTTGTCTCTTTCAGGGGAGGGAGCGATGATCTGGCCTTTGGGACATGGAATTCGACTACAAACAGATACACAGTTCTTGACTTTGAAAACAGCAGTTTAACAATAGGATATACCACGGTGTTGGGCTGATAAATGTTAAGAATAAATATTAAGGTTGGTTTAGTAACTCTGTTTTTTATAATAATAGCCGTGCCTTTAGCCCTTTCGATAACCAGAACCATATCCGACACTCATGACGACATTGACACTTTCATAGTAAACAGCAACGGAAACATCTGGGAGGATAATGGTTCCAATATTCAGGCGGCTATAAATGATTTGAATCCGGAACTCCCTGCTGGTTATGCTGGTTACGGTGGTACTCACGGTTATGTTTGGTTACCAGGAAACAAAACTTTTATAATAGACTCTACGCTTACTATCGAGAGGCGTGTAACCCTTGACATGAGAGGGTCTACCATAGTTCCTTCCGGAGATTTCGATGTTATAGAAATGCGGAAAGCCTCACAGCTCAGGAATGGCATAATAAACGTTTCATCTGTTAACGATTTCGATCATGCTACTATTACATTCCGTGCCACAGACGGTATTGGTATTAAAGATCAGCTTACTATAGTCAGTGATATAGAGTTAATTTCTGACGGCCTCAGGGGAAAAGGAATATATCTTCTTACGGAAGGTTCGGATACACAATACATTGTAGCACTGTTTCATGACATAAAAACAAGAGAATTTGAGTACGGCATTTTCATCAATCATACCGGAACTGGGGACGCGTATATAAATGGTAACATGTTCTCCAACGTATTCGGTTACGGCGACAAGTACTTTATTACATTATACGAGGAGCAACAGGAAGTATCCGGGAATTACTTCCAGAATGTCCAGTGCAACTGCACCTCTGACACAGAGTATATAATCTGGAACAACGGTCAGGGGAACGTTTTTGATAACGTTGTAGCCTATAACTGGGATAACAACGGCGGGACAAGGGCTTCATACAACTTCAGTACCCAGGGCGTTGGAAATGAAGGCGGCGATGCTCTCTTCATCTCCTTTCGCGGAGGCAGTGAAGACCTTAAAGTCGGAAATTGGGTTAAATGGGGAAATAGTTATACAATTCTTGACCTTGAAAAAAGCAATTTAACAATATGGCATCTTTATGAAGAGGGTTAACATGAAAACAAAAATCATTTTGTTCATAACAGTCTGCATTTTTTTAAGCGCAGAGATTGTTTTTGCTGATACGACAGACGACCTGATTTTCATTCACCATTCCTGCGGAAACAACTGGCTGAACCAGGACCTGCGTAATGCTTTGTTAAACAAAAGCTACATAGACGAAGTAAATGAAATATATTATAATGATGTGGTATCCAATGATACCGGAAGACCAGACAGTTTAGACGCTTTTGGCGGCCAAGAAGGCGACCATACGAACATGAACCATTGGATTTACTGGTTCAACGACTATCTTGAAAGTGTCAAAAGTTATGAATGTGACAACGGTACAAACAAAATTATAATGTTTAAGAGTTGTTATCCCATAAGTGATGTTGTGGGCAACGGCACCGAGCCCGGCAGCCCTTTCCATGCGACTTATAGTCCAAACAACCAGACAATAGCCAACTACAAGGCCGTTTACCGCCATCCCAACGGTTCAGGAAAAAACTATACCAACAACAGTTATACTTACAAGCCTCTGGAGGATATTTTTGCCGAGAACTCAGATGTATTGTTTATCCCGGTGACTGCCCCGTCTCTTGAGCCCTGTTCAACCAACAACGCAAGTGCACATCTTGCCCGTATTTTTAATAACTGGCTGAAAAGCGAATGGCTGCAAAATTACACGAATCAAACCGGTCTGAATAATGTAGCTGTCTACGATTGGTTCGACTTACTTGCTTACCTGGATGACAACGAAACGTATCCAAGCCAAACCAAGCTGAGTTATAGAACTTCATGCGGGAATTCTCATCCGAACGCACAAGCCAACCAAGACTCCACCGATGACTTCGCAGAGAACGAAAGCAACTTTATTGACGCCGCGTGGAATGCTTTTCAAAACGGCCAGGGCACCTCCTATTACGTGGCAAACGATGGAAACGACTCTTATCAGGGCAACATAACCCACCCCTGGCAGACCATCGAAAAGGTTGACACAGAACTGAGTGGCGTAATCAATCAGGGGGACGACATATACTTTATGAGGGGGGATAGCTGGGTTTCTTCAGTTGCTCTGAATGTTGATGCTGGAGGAAATGCTTCCAATGAGATGATATTCGGTGCTTATGGAACCGGAGCCAAACCGAACATTAGCAGGACAGGTGGAAATCAAATATTTTATTTCGATCAAAATGGCATGGGACATGTTACTATTCAAGACCTACATTTTACAGGCGGAGATTCCACCAGAGTAACTTTCTTTTACAACGGTTGTAACAACCATAATATTACACTTAGGAATATCGTTTCAGAAAATACGGGACCTCTTTTTGCCGGATACAATACGAAAGACGTCCTGATTGAAGATTGTGTTATAGATGCAAATGGCAGTCATGGCATAAGTATTCAGCATGATGGTAGCGGTTCATTTCAATGCGGCAATTTTATAATAAGAAATTGCAGTATAAACGATGCCAAAGATGGTATCAGTATACATTACGGAGGAACAAATGAAAACAACAGTATAGGAGACAACTTTTTGATAGAGAACTGTACCATTTGGGATACATGGGAGGAAGTTATAGATATTGTTGGAGGTTACGGTTGTGACAACGTACTTATTAGAGACTGTAACTTGTCCGATGCCGGCAACCTGGTAACCGGCCACGGCCAGGCCAACGTAATGATAGATAACTGTTACATACATCACATGCCAGGAAACGCTCACACTTTTACCAGGGCTTACAACATCAGGATGCGCAATTCCGTTATATACAGCTGGGGAAACAACGGAATTGCCAAGAATGAAAACCAGTACCCACCCGATGAATCCATTGGCATGTACTATTACCACAACAATATTATAACAGACGGCGACCCCGACCACATCCAGATTAACAACAAAAATATAAGCGGCTTAATCTTTAAGAACAATATATTTCACTCCACGAATGATTCCAGTCCGAATACATTTGTTCATTACATCTCACCCGCAAATTTAAGCAACACGAACAGTAATTTCAGCTACAACATATGGTGGCGCGGTGACGGATTAAACGGCAATCACTGGGACGGTTACAATTTCACCGAATGGCTTTCACAACCGGAAGTAACCGGAGACATGAGAACCGATCCGAAAATGGTTGATCCGGCAAACGAGAACTTCACCCTTCAGTCGGACAGCCCCGCGATAGACTCCGGTGACTGGCTCACGGAAACCGTGGGTTCGGGCAGCGGGACCAACATAACAGTAGAAGACGCGGCCTATTTCCATGACGGATTCGGATTGACTAACGGAGATCTGATAAAGGTAGGTTTAAATTCCGTGGTCATGGTAACAGACATAAACTACACCACCGATAACATCACAGTCAACCAGTCCATCTCTTGGAGCAACGGAGACCCAGTTGGCTTGGTCTACTCTGGCATAGCCCCGGACATAGGGGCTTATGAATACCAGGGCACGACCACCACAACGTCAACAATCACTTCCACCACGACAACCCTGCCCGGTACTTTTGCAACCCATAAAGTATCCTCTTCCCACGACAACATTTACACAATGATTAGGAATAGTAAGGGGAATGTATGGTCGGCTGAATCCGCAAACATTCAGGTAGCGATAAATAATCTGGGATCTGCCGGGGGAACGGTTTGGCTACCTGGGGTCATGAAATTCAATCTCACTGATACAGTTATAGTCAAAGAAAATGTTATGCTGGATTTGGGGGGATCTTCTCTCAAATTACCAGATGGAGTTAAAATAAATATGGTTGAATTGAAGAATGGAGCGGGAATAAGGAACGGTGCTATAGACGTGGCAGGACATGTAACTTGGTACAATACCTATACGGATTTTTTGGAACCGAATTCTTGCATATTCCTTAACGCAACCAGCTACATAGAATCAGCTCTTATAGAAAACATGGCTTTGGAGACAATTGGACTGGGTTACAATAACAGTGTATATCGTTATTTTACAATATACTTCAACAGTTCCACGGAGAACAGCGGCTGGGAAAACACTGCAAACCTGGTGGATGGAAGCACAAGCACTTATGCCCAGGGCAATGAGACGGATTCAATAAGGTTGGACGGCAATACGCATGATTCCAGTTACGAGCAGGGATATTACGGACCAAGGAACGTAACCGATGTTTATCTCAGGGCTTATGTGGAGCATTCGAACTCAAGCAAAAACGTTACTCTAACCCCACGATTTGCAAATAGTTCCCTTGGGGATGTTCACCTTTTAAGTTACGTAAGTTCTGCAGGCTACACCAACTGGGTTGAAATAACAGATGACACAAATGCGCCTTCTCCATGGACATGGTCTGAATTGGAAAACCTGGATTGCTATGTTAACGTGTCCGCGGGTCCGGGGTTTGATGCTCAAGTTTCTATAGTCCAGATAATGGTTAATACAGATTCACCTCAAAGGTTTTATGACCCAACTTACTCCGGAAGAGGTTACGGAATACACCTCTATGCACCGGACATAGCGGTTCCCCAGAAGATTACCGGGGTGGTAGTAAGAGACACGTATCTTCGTTCCTTTGTAAATGCAATCCTTATTCAGAACGAGAGAAACCCAAGCGGGAGCGAACCCGGAGCACATATCGACGGAAACACATTTGAGTATATGTGGTTTTATGCTAACGAAATCGGCGTCAATATATCAAGAAACACTGCTGTAAGCAGGGAGAACTGCAGCACTTCCGGTAATGTTTTTAACATGATACAGTTTCAAACAGGTACCGAATCCTGGTGGGGAGGGGAACAGATAACACATCGTAGTATAGTAGCTGACGGTTATGGTAATATTTTCACAAACATCATGGCGTGGGACCCTGCCAATATACGCCACACAGACGGGCGTTTATGCTCGGATGTCCTAGGGTATCCGTGTTTTCGGGTTGAATTTACAAACGATTCTGAAAACAATTATATAATTGGAAGATGTGGACTTTCCAATGATATAGATACCTATGGAAAGTTTTCCAATAAAGGAAAAAACAACACAAGATTCGATACAAGTTTTGGTGTGCTTAACATAAGTTCAGTGATAACAAAAGGTTGATAATATGGAAAAAATGTTAAAAACAAAATTTTGGTTTATTCTGGTAATTTTATTATTAATGTTAACAGCTCCAATGGTTTCTTCCATTACACGCACGATAACAGACACGCACGATGACGTTGCTACATTCATCGTGAACAGTAAGGGAAATGTCTGGGAGGCGAATGGTTCTTGCATCCAGGCAGCAATAAACGACCTGGGACTACAAAAACCCAGATTTGGAGGCTGGGGAGGTGTACACGGTTACGTGTGGCTGCCTACAAATACCACTCTCATAACAAACGGCACAATTGTTATAGAGGAACACACGACTCTGGACATGGAAGGCTCCACGATAGTCCCCTCAGGGAACTTTGATGTTTTCGAATTGAAGATAGGAGCACAGCTAAGAAATGGAATTGTAAATATCTCTTCTGTTACAAATTACAATAGTGCTGTGGTCACGTTCGAAAAGGTTTATTTTTACCACGGGGACCACCTGACAAAAGTTTACAACATGGAGCTAATCTCGGATGGTTTGAGAGGTAAGGGCATCTACTTGTATACTAATGGGACTAGTGGGAGTCTATACCAGCAGGTTACGCATGGAAGTTTTTACAACATAAAGACTAGAAAATTCGAGTACGGTATAACCCTTAATCATACAAAAAGGAGTGATATGTCATACCTAAACGGAAACATATTCAAAAACATCTATGGTTACGGTGACAAGTACTTCATCACGCTACATGAAGATGACCAATGTGAGGTGGCAGGCAATTACTTCCAGAATGTTCAGTGCAACTGCACCAGCGATACGGAATATGTAATCTGGAACAACGGGGTTGGAAACGTTTTTGACAATGTCGTGGCGCACAACTGGGACAATAACGGCGGAACCAGGGTGGCTTACAATTTCAGTGATACAATTGATTGTGATGCACCGGGAAGCTACGACCATTACGGTGCTGACGAGTGTTATCTCTCTTTTCGCGGTGGAGGCGATGATATAGAAGTTTTACCATGGGAAAGATATGGGTATAATCAAAACGTCTACACTTTCCTTAATCTTGAAACAGGCAATTTAACAATAGGTGTGGTTAATGAGGGTTAACATGAAGTTAATTATTTGCGTAACAGCTCTCATACTTCTTACAGCCTCGGCTCTATCATTGGCACGTACAATATCTTCTACTAACGATAACATCTACACAATGATTCGAAACAGTAAAGGGAATTACTGGGAGACAAATGAGAGTAACATACAAATAGCTATAGATGACCTTGTTCCTGGTGGCGGGACGGTGTGGCTACCTGGGGCTACAGCATTCTTCATAAATGAAACAGTTGTGATAAAGGAGAACGTGATACTAGATATGAAAGGAGCTTCAATAGAGGTTCCGGATGGTGGCAATCTAACCATGGTTGAACTGAAAAACGGAGCAGGAATAAAAAACGGAGTCATAGACGTGGCGGGGCATGTGGGAAGCCATACCCGTGGGACCGGTAGTTCAGACTTTAAGACATATACAAATTTTACAGAACCAAATTCAGCGATATTCCTTAACGCAACCAGCAATATAGAATCAGCCCTGATAGAGAACATGGCTTTAGAGTCCATTGGATTAGGATACAATAACGACGTATACCATTACTTCACAATCTACTTCAACAGTTCCACGGAAAACAGCTTCTGGGAAAATTCCGGTAATTTGGTGGACGGAAGCACAAGCACTTATGCTGTGGGAAACGATACGGATTCTATTCGGTTAAACAACAACACCTACGATCCGAGTTACCAGCAGGGCGGCTACGGGCCAAGGAACATAACCGAGGTTTACCTCAGAGCATATGTGGAACAATCAAATGAAAGCAAGAACGTTACTCTAACGCCTTTCTTTGCAAACGGTTCTCTTGGAGATATACACTTATTAAGTAACGAGAGTTCTGGGGGTTATACAGATTGGGTTAATATAACCGGTGATACCGGTGCGCCATCTACTTGGGCTTGGTCTGATTTGGAAAATCTGGATTGTTATTCTAACGCATCTGTGGAATCAGGGCACAATGTCTCTGTTTCTAGAATAGAGATACGGGTTTACACCAATTCCACCCCGGCATTCTATGACCCAGATTACTCTGGAAGAGGATATGGTATACATCTCTATGCAGGAAACTATTCTGTTCCCCAAAAGATTTCTGGAGTAACTGTAAAGAGTTCGTCTTTCCGTAATTTCAAAAACGCAATTTTTTTACAGAATGAGAGGGACCCGCAGGGAAACGAGCCCGGGGCGCACATAGATGGTAATACATTTGAGGACTTGTGGATCGATGCAAATGAACACGGAATCGTTATGTCAAGAAACACAAACGCTCCCAGAGAGAACTGCAGCATCTCGGGAAATGTTTTTAATCTTTTAGGATTTCAGCCGGGCGGCGGCGGCTGGTGGGGCGGA
The DNA here is from genome assembly GCA_023133195.1 of Candidatus Aenigmatarchaeota archaeon. Classification (GTDB taxonomy): domain Archaea; phylum Aenigmatarchaeota; class Aenigmatarchaeia; order PWEA01; family JAGHBM01; genus JAGLWW01. The sequence continues at coordinate 3,775 of JAGLWW010000013.1, read as the reverse complement.
GATGGAATAACATGGAGTCATATAACTATATCAGGATATGGCAATGTTTTTACAAACATCATGTGCTGGGACCCTGCTTTGTTGCGTACAGAACCGGACGGGGTACGATGCAATTATAATGGGTATGAAAATTGTACCTCGGTTATACTCACTAATGATTCTTTAAATACTTACATGATGGGGAGATGCGCTTTTGATTCATACATGGTCAACAACGGAACCAACAATATTTTTCTTGATACTAGTTGGAGTGCTTTGAACACAAGTTCTGTAATAACAAAAGGGATATAAATGAATTTTAAATTAAATAAAGAGAAATATAATGGGGTGTGGTAAACGGATAAAAAAATAATGTTAGCATTTACGATTATTCTTATATTTAGTTTTACTTCCGGAGTTCTGGCCGTAACTGTGAGCCCGGATATAGAATTCGTGGTTGGAAATCAAACTTACAAGGTAAACCACACAATGGATTTTGACAACATTACGATAGACGACTCTTACATTATTTTCAACAATACAGGTTTCTATATTACTTCAGTCAATCCCATCAACATAACGCTTTTTCATATACACACTAATATTACAGGCGCAAGTGACGGAGACAAGATTCTTGAATTTAATGCCACTACCACGGAAGGAGATGTATGGTTCGATTTGTCCGGTTTTCCCTATACTACGAATTACACCGTCAACATGAGCGGTGCCCATTTAATTAATACCACTGCAAACGATTCCAGTTTCATATACTTCAATAACAGTGTATGGAGTGAAGAAAAATTCGAGATTTTCCAGTATGGCGATGTGGCAACCACGACATCATCTACCACCACAACATCTTCCACAACAACCACCACTGGTGGTGGAGGTGGTGGGAGCGGAACTACAACTACTACTGTAAACACAACTACCACTGCATTAGAACCAGGAGAAACACCAGAGGAAGAAACAGAAAAAGAAGACAAAGAACCATTTGAAGAAGAAATAGGTGAAGAGATTGGTGGAAAAATACAATCTCCATTAGATGAATTGCCCGAAGATGTAGAAAAACAGGTTATTGTCAGCTTGGTTATATTCATAATATTCATAGGAGCAATAGCATACTGGAAGAGGCATGAGATATTCAAGCTGGAGAAAAAAGAAAAGAAAGAAACAGAAATACTGCCACCGTCGAAACCGATAATGAAAATAAACCAGATTCTAACCAACCCGGAAGACTACATAGGAAATAAAGTTATGATTGATGGGGAGATAATTTCTTCAAGATTTCTACCAGAAGAAAACAAATTCCTTTATGAGATAAGAGACCAAACCGGAGTAATAAACGGATTGAGCAAAAAAGCGGGATACAAAGGTGAAGGAATTGTAAAAGGAACCGTAAGAGTAAAAGGAGAGAAATTATACATAGAATTCTAGTGAAATTGACGTTCCATAAAAATCAAAAAACAATATATATAATAAAGTCAATTATAATAACTTACGGGGTGTTTTTATGGAGACAATTAAAAATTTAACCAAGGCCTTTATAGGCGAGAGCCAGGCCCGGAACAGATATACTTTTTATGCAAAAATTGCCAAGAAAGAGGGGTTTGAGCAGATTTCTGAAATATTTTTACAGACAGCAGAACAGGAAAAAGAGCATGCAAAATGGCTTTTCCGTTTGATTAACCAGCTAAAGAAGTCAAATGAACCAATCAAGGTTGAAGCTGAGGCACCGACAACTCTTGGTGATACGGCGGAAAACTTGAAGGCAGCAATAGCAGGAGAAAACTACGAAAACGTAACAATGTATCCGGAATTTGCGGATATAGCGGAGAAGGAGGGCTTCCCGGAAATCGCAAAAAGGCTCAGAGCGATAGCCGTGGCCGAAGGCCACCATGAAGAAAGGTATAAAAAACTTCTAAAAGAGGTAGAAGGTAAAACAGTTTTCAAGAATGAAAAGAAAGTTTACTGGGTATGCAGAAAGTGTGGTTACATACATGAAGGAGAAGAACCGCCTGAATCATGTCCGTCATGCGGCCACCCGAAAAGCTATTTTGAGAGGCAGTGTGAGGAGTTTTGAGGTCTTGGGATGATAGGAAAATTACCTGAAGACGTTCTAGAATCAGTTCTAGAGACGATACCAATAGAATTTTCTGTGCTAGACGAAAATGACAAAGTGCTTGCATGGAACAAACACAGTACGAGGATATTTAAGAGGCCGGAAGGCGTGGTAGGCAGAGATGTACGTGATTGTCATCCTAAAAAAAGTTTGGAAAAAGTAGAGAAAATACTGCATGAAATGAAAGAAGGCACAAGAGATAAAGCGGAATTTTGGATTGACCTTCCAATTGACGGAGAGAAACACAAGATTTTTATAAGATATTTCGCCTTAAGGAACGAGAATGGCAAATACCTTGGCTGTCTGGAAGCCAGTCAGGATATTTCTTACATTCAGAAAATAAACGGAGAAAAAAGACTCATTGACTGAGGAAAAATCATGGAAATCAAGAATGCAAAGAAAATTGCAATAATATCAATTGTTGCTGTTCTGGCGATAGCTTTAATAGGAATTCTTTTAATAGGAAATTATATAGGAGGTTTACCAATGAAAGGAATAGCTACAATAAAGACCAACATGGGGACCATGAAGATTCAACTGGAAATGGAAAAGGCGCCGATAACCAGCGAGAATTTTATAAACCTTTCCCGGAAAGGATTCTACAACGGGCTAATATTTCACAGGGTCATGAAAGAATTTATGATACAGGGTGGAGATCCGAAAGGGGATGGAACAGGCGGACCGGGTTATGCGATAAAGGATGAATTTCACGACGAACTAAAACACGACAAAATCGGAATTCTATCAATGGCAAACAGCGGTCCCAATACAGGAGGAAGCCAGTTCTTTATAACCCTTGTCCCGACGCCGTGGCTCGACAGGCGTCATTCCGTTTTCGGCCACTTAATAGAAGGGGAAGATATTCTGAAGAAAATAGGTTCCGTGTCCACAGATTCAAGGGACAAGCCACTGGAAGACGTTGTAATTGAATTCATAACCATAGAATAAGGAGAAAAAAATGGAGAAAACCACGATTGCCATGATTCTTTTAATTTTATTAGCATTTTCTTTATCCATATATTTTTACCCGCAGATGCCTGAAGAGATGGCTTCTCACTGGAACGCAAGAGGGGAAGTGAATGGATATATGCCAAAATTTTGGGGTTCATTCCTTATGCCTCTAATAACTCTGGGCCTGGTGGGTATGTTTCTTGTTCTGCCTAAAATAGACCCGCTCAAGAAAAATTATTCTCTTTTTAAGAACTACTACAACGGCATGGTGCTGGTCTTCATAGTATTCTTTTTCTATATACACGCAATTTCGATTGTCGCTAATCTAGGATTTGCTTTCAATATGTCTTATCTCATTTTACCTCCAATGGCCCTTTTGTTCCTGTTCATAGGCTACATCCTGCCAAGATGCAAGAGAAACTGGTTTGTGGGAATAAAGACCCCTTGGACTCTTAGCTCTGACAATATCTGGAACAAGACACACAAATTGGGCGGAAAACTTTTTATGATTTACGGGGCATTCATTCTTGCTATGATGCTGTTTTATGACACGGTGGTGGAATATTTTGCATGGATAATCATAGGGCCAGTCTTGGCACTTTCTGTTTTCCTCTTCATATATTCCTATTATGAATACTGGAAAGAAACAGTAAAGAGGTGATTTCAATAATGACTGAATTAAAACAAATTTACAAATGCAGTATTTGCGGCAACATAGTGGAA